>JALFGI010000304.1 GCA_022777455.1 Clostridiales bacterium
CTTTTTCGTCGGTGACTTCAAAGGACAGATCCTTGATCTGTAGCATATGGTTTCTTTCCTCCAAAAAAATTCTTACGCTATCTAAGTGGGTATTGTACACCATTTCTCCCGGGGATTCAACTGTATTTCCCAAAATCCCGGAGAATCTTTTCCAGCTGTCCCCATAGGTTCTGCGCTGCATACAGGCAAATTGTAATTTGGCGGTGTCGTTTCTGTGGAGCGAAGCGACCTTGGCTCTCCCGTTGGGAGAGCTGGCTGCCCCTATGGGGCAGACTGAGAGGGCAGCGCACCCAATGAGCACGCTGAACCCTCAAATGCAGTACCCTCTCAGTCAGCCTGTTCGGCTGACAGCTCTCCCAAAGGGAGAGCCAAGGGCGCTCCCGCGCCAGTGCGATAAATTACTATTTGGCGTAATCCCCCTGGCGCATTTCCGGAAATGCGGTTGCGTAACAAAAAAATCTGTGATAAAATAGGAAAAAACGCGGGAAAACGCAGAAAGGAGGCCCCTTATGAACGAATTGGAAATCATTCGCCACAGCCGGATTCCCGGAATGACTGTGTTTTTCAATACGGTGGACTACCGCACCCCCCATTTTCACCCGGAATGGGAGCTGATCTGGCTGCTGGACAATCCCATGACGGTCAGCAGCGCCAGGGGCAGCTTCCGGGCGGAAAAGGACAGTCTGCTCCTGTTCCAGCCCGGCGAGCCCCACGAGCTGCACAAGCTGGAGGACAACTGCACCTTTCTGTGCCTGCAGGTATCCCCGGAGCTATTACGGCTGGAAAACGACCTGGTGGCAGACACCATTCTCCTGAACCCCCACCTGGGGGAGCAGGCCGGGATCATCCGGGAAACCCTGCTGGAAATTGCCGAGGCCTACCTGAACCGGCAGGGCTACAATACCCTGTTCTGCATCGGCCAGGTGTGCCTGGTGTTCCACCGGATCCTCAACGCCATCCCCATCCGGGCCATCACCCAGGAGGAGCGGCTCAGCCAGGAGAAGCGGAACAAGCGCCTGGCCTCCCTGATCCGGTTCGTGGACGAAAACTATATGCACAAGATCCGCCTGTCCGACTTCGCCGAAGCCGAGGGCTTCTCCATGAGCTATCTGTCCCATTTTATTAAAAGCACCCTGAACCAGAGCTTCCAGGAATATGTGAATTCCGTCCGGGTGAACTGCGCCTGCAAGCTGATCTCCGGCGGGGAGGAAAAACTCACCGCCGTGTGTATGGCCTCGGGCTTTTCGGATTACCGGTATTTCTCCGCCGCCTTCAAGCGCCAGTTCGGCATGACCCCGGAGCAATATAAGCTTTCCCTGAAAAAACCGGAAAATGCAGTCATCCACCACAGCATCCATTCTCTGGAACGATTTTATACCGACGCGCAGAGCAAAGCCATTCTGGCAGAGCTTCGGCGGCAGCAGGATAATTGCACAATTCCGGCCGCCGAAAAATAGGCGAATCGACGAAAAAGCAGAAAAAGCAAATTCGTATAATAAAAACCCCAACCCGACTCTTGCACCCCAGCCCATCCTGTATTAAACTGGAAGCATCAAAATGGCCCGTAGGGCGGCAAAATCTGCCCCGGGACAAATCATGAGGAGGCATTTCCATGGAATATTTTATTGGTATTGACCTGGGTACTTCCGCCGTCAAGCTGCTGCTGGTGGACGCTGCCGGCAAAATCTGCAGCACGGTTTCCCGGGATTATCCCCTGTTCTTCCCCCACCCCGGCTGGTCCGAGCAGAACCCCGAGGACTGGTGGACCGCAGTGCAGGACGGCCTGAAGGAGCTGACCGCCGGCATCGATGTGAATGATGTGGCCGGTATCGGCTGCGGCGGCCAGATGCACGGCCTGGTGATCCTGGACGAAAACGACAATGTGATCCGCCCCGCCATCCTCTGGAACGACGGCCGGACCTACAAGGAAGTGGAGTACCTGAACGGCGTTATCGGCAAGCAGAAGCTGTCCGACCTTACCGCCAACATTGCCTTTGCCGGCTTCACCGCCCCCAAGATTCTGTGGGTGCAGAAGAACGAGCCTGAGAACTTTAAGCGCATTGCCAAAATCATGCTGCCCAAGGACTTCATCAACTACAAGCTCACCGGCGTCCACGCCTGCGACTATTCCGACGCCTCCGGCATGCTGCTGCTGGACGTGCAGCACAAGTGCTGGTCTACCGAAATGCTGGACATCTGCGGCGTCTCCGAGGCTCAGATGCCCAAGCTTTTTGAAAGCTACGAGGTCATCGGCAATGTCACCGCCGACATCGGCCTGCCCAAGACTTGCAAGGTGGTGGGCGGCGCAGGCGACAATGCCGCCGCTGCCGTGGGCACCGGCACCGTGGGTGACGGCGCCTGCAACATCAGCCTGGGCACCTCCGGCACCGTGTTCATCTCCTCCGACAAGTTCGGCGTGGATTCCACCAACGGCCTGCACGCCTTTGCCCATGCCGACGGCCACTTCCACCTGATGGGCTGCATGCTCTCCGCCGCCAGCTGCAACAAGTGGCTGTGCGACGAGATCCTGAAGACCAAGGATTACCCCGCCGAGCAGAAGGACATCACCGACGACAAGCTGGGCACCAATCACGTCTACTTCCTGCCCTACCTGATGGGCGAGCGCAGCCCCATCAATGATACCAATGCCCGGGCCACCTTCCTGGGCATGACCATGGACTCCACCCGCTCCGACATGGTTCAGGCCGTACTGGAAGGCGTGGCCTACGCCATCCGGGATTCCTTCGAGGTGGCCAAGAGCCTGGGCATCCGGATCGAGCGCTCCAAGGTCTGCGGCGGCGGTGCCAAGAGCCCCCTGTGGCGGAAGATCTTTGCCAACGTGCTGAACCTGCCTCTGGACATCCCCCAGACCGAGGAAGGCCCCGGCTACGGCGGTGCCATGCTGGCCATGGTGGGCTGCGGCCTGTACCCCAGCGTGAAGGCCTGCGCCGACGCCCTTGTTTCCGTCCGGGAAACCGTGGAGCCCGACCCCGAAATCGCCGCCCGGTACGAGAAGCAGTACCAGAACTTCAAGCAGATTTACCCCACTCTGAAGGACCTGTTCGCCCGGTTCCAGGAGCAGTAATCCATCGTCCCCCCAATCCCGCCCCCAAAAAGGGCGGGATTTGTTTGTATGGTTTGGGCAAAGAAAAGCTGTAATTTGGCGTACCGGAATCGCCCCCTTGGCTCCCCCTCTGGGGGATCTGGCTGCCCCGTTAGGGGCAGACTGAGAGGGCAACACAGTTTGGTTTTAAAGCGGTCGCGATCTTTCCTGCGGTACCCTCTCAGTCAGCCTGTTCGTCTGACAGCTCTTCCAAAGG
>JALFGI010000313.1 GCA_022777455.1 Clostridiales bacterium
GATTTTTGGCGCCCCCTGTTGGACTCGAACCAACGACCTGCGGATTAACAGTCCGTCGCTCTACCGACTGAGCTAAGGGGGCATTATGTTGGCATTACCTATCTTCCCGGCAAGTCGCCCTGCAAGTATTGTCGGCGCGGATGAGCTTAACTTCTGTGTTCGGGATGGGAACAGGTGGACCCTCATCGCAATCAATACCAACTTGTATTCGCTAAAGGAATGGACCTCTAACAGGGTAGATTTTAGCATAGGCCGTGCCGGTTGTCAAGGCTTTATTTTCCCGGAATGGGGTTCAAAAAGAGGGAGCAACCAAATAAATGCTCCCTCTTTCATTTTCGGCATACATCCTGCCTTTGCTGAACACAGGGGAATCACCACATTGAATCAACTCTGTCCGCTTTTTCCCTCTTTCATCAGCTTGCGGAAGAACCGGGCAAATACCGCGGTGGTTACCACTGCCGACAGGATATCCGACACCGGCTCCGCCAGGAACACGGCAAAGGCCTGATTTTCAAAGAACAGGGGAAGGATAAAAATCAAAGGAATCAGCAGAATGAGCTTGCGCAGGCATGCCATGATCAGGCTGGTCTTTGCCTGGCCCAACGCCACGAAGGCCTGTTGACAGCTGAGCTGGAAACCCACGGAGAAGCATCCCGCCAGAAACACCCGAATCGCCCATGCGGTGTATTCCACCAGGGCGGTGTCGCTGGTAAAGATTCCCGCGAAAGCATTGGGGAAAAGCATTAGAAGGCTCCAGAACACGGCGGTATAGGTTACGCAGGTGAGAAACTGGCAAAGGAATGCCTCCTTCACCCGATTCAACTTTCTGGCGCCGTAGTTGAAGCTCATCAGCGGCTGTCCGCCCTGGCAGACACCCTGCATCGGCATCGTGATCAGCTGGTTGATGGAGGTCAGAACCGTCATTGCGCCAACCGCCACATCCCCGCCATATCGGGACAGGGAGCTGGTAAAGCTGATGGACAGCAGGCTCTCGGTAGACACCATTACAAAGCTGGAAACACCCAACCCCAGACAGGGGGCAATGATCTTCCTCTCCAGGATCATATTCCCGGACTTCAGCTTCAGCAGGGTTTTCTTACCGGTGAGGAATTTCAGAATCCAGACAGCGCTGACCGCCTGGCTCAGCACCGTCGCCAATGCGGCGCCCGCCACACCCAGATCCAGGACAAAGATAAAAATCGGGTCCAGAACGATGTTGATTCCTGCGCCGATCACCGTGGTCATCATGCTCATCCTGGAAAAGCCCTGGGTGGTGAGGAAGGGGTTCATGCCCATCACCGTCAGAACAAAAATGCTGCCCAGAATGTAGATTCGCCCGTAGGTGGTTCCGTAGGGCAATGTGACATCGGAGGCACCGAACAGCCGCAGCAGCGAAGGAAGGAACACAGAAAATACCGCTGTCAGAATCACCGCCAGAATCAGAAGAACGGTGAAGCAGTTGGCCATGATTTTCTCGGCCTCTTCCCTGCTTCCTTTCCCCATGGCAATGGCCGCTCTGGGGGCGCCGCCGGCTCCTGCCAGCATGGCAAAGGCGGTAATCAGCATGAGGATGGGCGTAAACAGGCCCACGCCTGTGAGCGCAGAACCGCCGATGCCCGAAATATGGCCGATGTAAATTCGATCCACAATATTGTACAGCAGATTCACCACCTGCCCGATCACAGCGGGAACGGCCATTTTGACCATCCAGCGTTTGACACTGCCGCTGCCCATGTCCTCATTGTTTCGCGGTTGTTTCATTTTTCCGATTGCTCCTTTTTCGGTTCCGTTTCGTCGATATTTGCTCAGCCGTTCGATAAATTGTTGTTTAACGCACTGGCGCGGCTACGCCCTTGGCTCTCCCTTTGGGAGAGCTGGCAGCCGAACAGGCTGACTGAGAGGGTACCGCAGTAAGATCATGGCAGTCGAATCACGCCATGCTGTCCCTCTCAGTCTGCCCCTTGCGGGGCAGCCAGCTCCCCCAGAGGGGGAGCCAAGAGGGCGTCGGTTCCGGTACGCCAAATTGTAATTTGCTGAGTTAATCCGATATGCACATCACATTATATCAGAAACATTCTTGATTCGCCACCCCGATTTCAGCTTATAGAAAGAAAGTTGACAAATCTCTTGCCGGAACTTGTCAACTCACCTTGTGTGTCTCGTCCACTTTTGATGCAGGCTAATCGTGCGATACCAAAGTCTGAAAACCGGAAAATCTGTGAGAAATCCTTCGCAAGTTTCGACAATTCTGCCTGGAACTTGAGGTGTTATACCGTCATACCCTGAATTGCATTTTCATACAGGTATTCTTTCAGCTCTTGGCTGGCTCCTGTATGATAGTAATCCAGCAGTAAATCATTAAAACGTTCCATGTGCTTATCCGTAATGGTAAACATTCCAGTGCCAGCATCAATCAGAATTTTATTGGCAAGGGTCATACTGGTTCGCTTGTTGCCGTCCCAGAAAAACTGCCCACGGGTCCCCACGCAAAAACTTCCAGTGCTTTCTCCGTGGCAGTTGTATCTGAAAGAATAATCTGTTCCAACTCCCGCTTGACCGTTTCATATTCCGGGACAGGAGAAACGTAGTCTGTTCCGGAGATTCCAACAGTGCCGGTGCGGAGCTTCCCCCACTCCGGCGCTTCATTTCTGGTTATTCACTATTCACTATTTCTTATTCACTTCCAAAAAATCCTTCATGCGCCGATTTAGTGAAAAGTGAAGAGTGAATAGTGAGTAATTAACAAGTAAAAATCGGCAATCTTCTGTCGAAGCTTGCCGATTTTTGGAGGTACCGGCCAGATTTGAACTGGCGAATGAAGGTTTTGCAGACCTTTGCCTTACCACTTGGCCACGGTACCATATGAAATAAGGAACGCGGTGCGGCGTTCCTTATTTGTTTGGAGCGGGTGACGAGGCTCGAACTCGCTACCTCCACCTTGGCAAGGTGGCGCTCTACCGGATGAGCTACACCCGCATCTTGCCGACCGTCGGAATCGAATCGCTTCGATTCCGGAACAGTCGGGTCTGGTGCCTCCGGTCGGAATCGAACCAACGACACGCGGATTTTCAGTCCGCTGCTCTACCTACTGAGCTACAGAGGCATGTTGAGCAGAAGAAACTCTGCTCAAAACACGCAGATGCGTATTTAATTGGCGACCCGGAACGGACTCGAACCGTCGACCTCCAGCGTGACAGGCTGGCGTGCTAACCGACTGCACCACCGGGCCAAATGATTGGTGGGAACAACAGGGCTCGAACCTGTGACCCCATGCTTGTAAGGCATGTGCTCTCCCAGCTGAGCTATGCTCCCGAGCTCTTGCCGCTGTTGGGTTTCCCTCAACGACGGGGTTCATTATACACGGAAACCCCCGTTTTGTCAAGCGGATTTTTACAAATTTTTTCAGAAATTATTTGCTTCCAAAAAGCCAGCAGTTCCCACCAAAATCAATAAAACATCAAACCTTTTTCAGCAGTTCTCGAATTTCCTCCGGGGTGAACTGATAGACCTCGTCACAGAATTGGCACTCCACGGGGAAGCTTTTTCCCTCCTCCATGATCTCCGTCAGTTCCTTTCTTCCCAGGCTGATCAGGACACTTTCCACCCGGCTGCGGCTGCAGTAGCACTTGTAGGAAACCTCCACCGTATCCAGAAACACTACACCCAGATCACCAAACACCTGGCCCAGAATATCCTCCGGGGTGAGGCCCTGCTCCAGCATAGGAGTGACGGCTCCGGCGCGCTGAATCCCCTGCTCCACCTTGTCGATGATTTCATCCGGTGCGCCGGGCAGGAGCTGCACCAGGTAGCCGCCTGCCACCTTCACGCTCATATCCCGATCCACCAGGACACCCAGAGCGCAGGCTGTAGGGGTTTGTTCGCTTTGGGCAAAGTACGCCGTCACATCATCGCCGATCTCTCCGGAGACGAGCTCTGTGGAGCCGATGTAGGGCTCCTTCATCTGCAGGTCACGAATGACCGTCAGGGTACCGTTGGTACCCACGGTGGCGCCCACATCCAACTTGCCGGGATATTTCTCCACCAGGGGCACTTTGGGTTCCGTGACGCAGCCACGGACGTTGCCGACGGCATCGGAGACCACGGTGATGGTGCCGATGGGGCCGCCGCCCCGGACCTGGAGGGTCATGGAACCGTTTTCCACCTTCTGCATATTGCCCATCATGGAAGCCGCAGTCAGGGCCCGTCCAAACGCTGCGGTGGCGTTGGGTGTGGTTCCGTGAATCTGAGCGGCACGGCGAACGATTTCCGTGGAGCGGATGGCCACCACCTTCACAAAGCCATCCATGCTCATGCCGCGAACAAGATAATCCTTCATTTTACAATTCCTTTCCTTGCACTGAAATAGATACGCTGCTCACCCTTTTCCGGGGATGAGAACCTCCGGTCGCCGTAAACCCGGATATGGGTAAAACCGGCCTCCTTCAGAAATTCCGCCAGCTGGGGCTGAGAATAAGCATATTCCTGATGCTCTTCAAAGGAGCGGCGCCAGGCGCTCCCCTCCCGCTGGAACAGGTCCATCCCGTAGGAGCAGATATTGGTCTGCTCATCGAAGGACCCCCGCCAGACGCAGTAGACATCCTCATCCTCGTCCAGGAAGACCTGCCCGTCCATGGCCCGGAGCTTCTCCGGGGTGTTCACATCAAAAATAAAGATGCCGCCGGGGTTCAGAATTTTATAAACTCTTTTGATTGCCCGTGCACATTGAGCAGGGTCCGTGATGTAATCCAGACTGTCCAGGGCACACACGGCCAGGTCCACGGCACGGGGCAGATAAAGCTCCGCCAGATCCTGGCGGAGGAAAAGTGGGGTTACAGGCAACTCCCGGGCCTTCTGCTGGGCCACTGTCAGCATTTCTTCCGAGAGGTCCACCCCCGTCACCGGAATTCCCTTTTGGGCCAGCAGCGCCGTCACGGAACCGGTGCCGCAGGCCAGGTCCACCGCACTGCGGGGAGTAACCCCCTCCCGCTTTAAAATCTCAAAATAAAAATCCACCGTGGCATTGTAGTCCACGTCATTTGTCAGCCGGTCATAGCTGACGGCCAAAGCTTCGTATGCTCCCATGAAATACCTTCCTGTCAAAAACATCCCGACCCGGTGCGGGTCGGGATGTAGTGGGTATCAATTACGCTTGAAGATGCTGAAAATCTCGTCAATGTCGCCAATGTCCACAGGCTTGGTGGGCTTGGCCGCGGCAGCAACAGGAGTATCGATATCGTCAACCGCAGGAGCGGAGGAAGCGGTGCTCTTGCGGGTGGTGTAGTTGATGGCGCTGCCGTCGAAGCCGGTGGCAATGACGGTAACCCGCATCTCATCCTGGAACGTCTCGGAGCAGGTGGCACCGAAGATGATATTGGCATCGGGATTGGCGGCCTCCTGCACGATACCGGCGGCGGTCTCCACGTCGTCCAGGGTCATCTCGGAGGAACCGGTAATGTTGATCAGCACACCGGTGGCACCGTTGATGGAAGTCTCCAGCAGGGGACTGGAAACGGCGGCACTGGCGGCCTGCTCCGCCTTTTCACGGCCGGAGGCGGTGCCCACGCCCATATGTGCCCGGCCAGCGGACTTCATCACGGCGGAAACGTCGGCAAAGTCCAGGTTGATGATCACGTTCTGAGAGAAGCCCACCAATTCGGAGATAGAGGTGACCGCCTGCTTCAGCACATCGTCGGCAATGCCGAAGGCATTGGCGAAGGTGATCTTCTGGTCGGTCACATATTTCAGACGGTCATTGGGGATGATGATCAGGGAGTCCACTTTCTCGCTCAGGTCCTGAATGCCCTGCTCTGCCTGACGCATCCGGTTGGCGCCCTCGAACTTGAAGGGCTTGGTGACCACGCCCACGGTAAGGATGCCGGCCTCATGGGCCAGGTCAGCCACAATGGGAGCAGCGCCGGTGCCGGTGCCGCCGCCCATGCCGGCGGTGATGAACACCATGTCGGTGCCCTCCAGGACTTTGGCGATGGATGCGCGGCTTTCTTCGGCTGACTTCTTGCCGATTTCAGGCTTGGAGCCAGCGCCCATGCCGTTGGTCAGCTTCTCACCAATCTGGATCTTATTCTTGCAGACGGACTTATTCAGGTCCTGCTTATCAGTATTGACGGCGATGAACTCTACACCGTTCACGCCGGATTCAATCATTCTGTTAATTACATTGTTGCCAGCGCCGCCAACGCCAATAACCTTGATCTTGACGACACGCTCCTGTAAACTTTCGGACATATCTTCTTCCTCCTATGTATCGATTTCCATCATGCAGCCGGTATCGCCGCGATAATTTCACCTATGCTTTTCTATTCTAGCGTGAAATTGCGGATTGGTCAATAGAAAATCTTATTTTTTCGGCAAAATATTCCCGTTAACCGAAGGGCGTATAGCCAACCTGGTCGGGCCAGGTGGTAAAACTCACGTCCAAAATGCCGGTCTGATAGTCGCTCATCTGTAAGATTGCGTTCTTCATATAGGCGATTTTATATGCAATATCATACTTGCTGTTGTTGATGGCGCCCAGATTTACCTGGTACTGGGTCCCGTACCACAGGATGATATCCTGAAGCTGACTCACATCCACGCTGGCCGCATCACCCACGATGTCGTTCATCTCCAGCGCCTGCAGAATCTGCAGAGCCGCGTTCAGCCGCTGGGCTCCGGTGATCATCAACGGCAGTTCCTGGCCGGATTCATCCACCTCCGTGGAAGCTTCCTCCGTGGCAATCCCCAGCTCGCTGGCCTGAGGCTGGTACAGCGTCACGCCCAAAACCTGGGTATGGCTGTTGGCGGTCTGGGTGTTGGTCTGCTCCACCACCTTACCGTCGGAGTTCATCAGCCACCACACGCCGTCCTGGTCCTGGATGGAGTAAACCACCGCTTCTTCTTCTATTTCAATAATAACCGTATCCGGCAATTTTATTCCAATCCTGGCACTTTTTACATAGGGAAGGTTTGCTATGATCTGCCCGGAAGCCTTGGTACGTCCGAAGGTCAGCAGATTTTCACCGATGTTGATGCCGGATTCTTCCCGGACTGTCCAGTCACTGTAAACATTGGCGCCAACAACGTAAATCTCTTCCACTCTGAAGAAGACGGACATGCCCAGAACCAGTGCCAGAACCACCGCAAGGATCGTGGTCAGCTGAACCGCCAGCCGGCGGCTGTTGAAGGACATGGGCTGGGTGTAGATAACGGCGGGGGTCTTCAGCTGCTCTGCACGCTTGCGCTTTCTCTCCGCCTCGGCAGCCCGCTTTTCCCGCCGGGCCGCATTGGCTTCCTCGCCGAAAACGTTGGAGTCTTCCTTATAGAACTTCCGCACCAGAGGATTCTGGTATGAGAAGAATTTGGAAAGGCTGTCCCGGAAGGACTTTCGTTTCAGGGCCTTGCTGCGCTGATTGGCCTGACGGTAGGGACGGTACTGGGCTTCCTGATTTCGGGAAGACTGTTTTTTCTGTCTCTTCGCCGGAGTGGCGGGACGGCGGGCAGGTGCCTTTCCCGCTGGGCGGGGCAAGCGCTCCTCGGCAGAACCATGGCGGTCCTGCTGGGTCTGAGCATCGGGGATATACACCTCATAATCTCCGTCAGGAGCAGCAGGGGGCTGGCTCGGCTTGGGCCGGGCCGGCGCTTTTCCGTTGGAAGGACGGGAATCTCCGGCAGGGCGCTGACGGTCAGGCGCTTTTTTCCCACCACTTGCAGGGACTTTTTTTGCCCGGTTTTTTTCTTTTGTATCCATTGTTTTCCTCCTGGGGTCTTCCGCCGCCTTCACCGGCGTCAGAACGGTCCCATTTTATCGTTTTGCCAGCTGCTCCACAATGTCGCAAATCCGCTCTGCGCTGTCCATGGTTACCATCCGGCGCAGATTCTTCCCCATTTCCGCTCTGCGGTCAGGGTCTGCCAGCAGGGACTTGATTTCCTCATAGACCTTTTCGGCGCTGCAGTCCTTTTCCACAATCACCACCGCGCCGCCTCTGGACTCCAGCACCCGGGCGTTTTTCTCCTGATGGTTGTTGGTCACATTGGGAGACGGGATCAGAATGCAGGGCAGCCCGGCGGCGCCGATCTCATTGCAGGTGGAAGCGCCGGCGCGGCTGATGATCACATCCGCCGCCGCCATCAGGGTGGGCATGTTGTAGAAATACTCAAGCATCTCGATCTGAGGCGTATTGGCCAGGTCCACGCCCTTTTCCTTCACCAGCCCGGGCATCCACTCCCAGCCGAAGCTGCCGGTGGCATGGATATGGCGGAAGGGATATCCGTCCTCCTTTTCCAGGCGGAACAGCTCCGCCATGGTCTGGTTCATCACCTTGGCGCCCAGGCTGCCGAAGGCGGAGAGCACCAGCGGCTCGTCACCGATGCCCAGCTCTTTTCTGGCAGCAGCCCGGTCACCGTAGATGAACTCCCGGCGTACCGGCATCCCTACCACTTCCACCTTGGATGGATCGGGATACATGGCCTTGCTCTCTTCAAAGCACACCAGCACCCGGTCGGCAAGTCTGGCGGCCAGCTTGGTGGTCACCCCGGGAACGGCGTTGCTCTCGTGGACACAGACAGGAATCTTCATGGAAGAGCCTGCGTACAGCGCAGGGAAGCTGGCGTAGCCGCCGGTGCCGATGATCACATCCGGCCGGAATTCCCGGAAAATCCGCTTGCACGCCTTCACCGCATTGAGTACACATTTTACCGCCCGGATGTTCTTTTTGATACCGGTCAGGTTCAGCTGTCTGCTCAGGCCGGAGCCGGGCAGGCATTTCAGTTCATACCCTGCCTGGGGTACCAGCTTTTCTTCCATGTGGCCGGTGGCGCCGATGAAGAGGATGTTGCAGTCCGGGTAACGCTCCCGCATCAGATTGGCCACGGCCAGGGCCGGGTTAATGTGTCCGGCAGTTCCGCCGCAGGTAAAAACGAAATTCATAGGGTTATGCCTCCAGTGTTTTTCTTTCATCCCGGTGCCGGGAAATGCTGAGCACAATGCCCATCTCTCCCAGGTTCACCGCCAGTGCCGTCCCTCCGTAAGAGAAAAACGGCAGTGCAATTCCGGTGGATGGCAGCAAATTGGTCACCACCCCCAGATTCAGTACCGTCTGCACGGCAATCAAAGTGATCAGCCCCGCCGCCAGGACGGTGGAAAACCGATCCTTTGCGTGCAGTGCGATCCAATAACCCCGCAGGATCAGCGCCGCCAGGAGCACGATGATGGCCGTAGCCCCCACCAGTCCCAACTCCTCGCAGATCACAGCGAAGATGTAATCGTTATATTGAAAGGGCAGATAGAGATACTTCTGCCTGCTTTTTCCAAAACCAAGGCCGAAAACGCCCCCGGAACCGATGGCGTAGAGGGATTGGAGAATCTGATATCCCGTATCCCCCGGGTCCCGCTCCGGATGGAGCCAGGCGGTGATCCGGTCGCCGGCATAGCCCATCAGGCTGACATAAACCACCACAAACACGCCGGCCGCACCGGCTCCCGCCAGCAGCCACCGCAGCTTGGTTCCGGCCACAAACATCATCACCACCCCCACCATACCCATCAGCATGATGGCGCTGAGATGCTTTTCCAGTGCCAGGGGGATCAGGATGCCCAGCATGGCCAATCCAAACCCCAGCACACCGTATCTGAATTTTTCCGCCCGGGAACCAAATTCCCGGGTCAGTCTGCCAAACAGCAGAATCATTGTAAATTTCGCCAGTTCCGAAGGCTGGAACTGGATGCCCGCCACGTTGATCCAGCGCCGGGCGCCGTTCACCGACTCCCCCACCACCAGAACACTCAGCAGCAGAACAATGCTGAGTCCATACAGCGGCCAGGCCAGACGGTACCAAAGCTCTGCCGGAAGGCAGCTGAAGACAAACATGGCCACAAGACCGATCCCGGCACAGATGGCCTGCTTTTGCAGATACCGGGTAGAACTATGATAGCCGGTATCGTATTCGCTCTGGGCGTAGCTGGCGGAGTAGAGCATGGTCAGCCCTACCGCCAGGGCCAGCAGCACCAGAATCAGAAAAGGATAATCCACACTTGGCCCCGCTCCCAGGGAGCGGCGGTTCTCTTTGGCACGCAGTGCTTCTGCCGCCATGAGAGCTCCTTCCAATACTTCCCGGGATACCCCGGGACACTTAATGAATCAGACTGGAAATACCAAACCAGCCCACAATGCACATGATTGCGGATACGCCGGCGAAGGTGAGCACGATTTTCTCCTCCTTCCACCCACACATCTCAAAATGATGGTGGATGGGAGACATTTTGAAAAGCCGCTTGCCGTGGGTCAGCTTGAAATAGCCCACCTGCAAAATCACGGACAGGGTCTCGCAGATGTATACAAAGCCCACAAAAATCAGGATCAGGGGCATATCCAGAGCAATGGCCATGGCGCAAACCACGCCGCCCAGGAAAAGAGAACCGGTGTCGCCCATGAACACCTTGGCCGGATGCCAGTTGTAGAACAGGTATGCGATCAGACCGCCGATCAGGGCAGCGGGCAGCAAAGCCAGGTCCATTCTGCCCCGGGCCACCGCAGCGGCGGTGAAGAACACCATCACAGGCAGGGTCACGGAGCTGCTCAGACCATCGATGCCGTCGGTCAGGTTTACGGAGTTCACGCAGCCCACCACCACAAACATGGTAAACATCACATATAGCAGCGGATGAACATGGATGGTAACGCTGACAAAGGGGATGTAAAGGCTGGTGCTCAGACTGCCGTGCTTATACAGGGCATAGACAAACAGCGCCGCAGCCGCCATCTGAAACAGCAGCTTCTGCAGGGCGGACAGGCCCAGGTTCTCGTCATGCTTGATTTTGGCAAAATCATCCACCATGCCGATGGCGCCGAAGGCCAGAGCCATGCCATAGACATAGAAAACGGAATAGTCCTTCATGGAGCCGATGTTCACCAGCAGGCAAACCAATGCAGCCGCAATGAACATCAGCCCGCCCATCACCGGGGTGCCTGCCTTCTGGTTGTGCCAGGTGGGGCCGATTTTCCGCAGCTTGATTCCGGCCTTCAGTGCACGAAGCACGGGCAGCAGGAAATAGCCGAAAACACCGGACAGGATGCAGCCGATCAGGGCAGTAATCAGGATTCTGGTCATTATTTCTTCCTCCTGTGTAATCAGTTTTCGCTTTTCATCAGTGCATCCACAATCTGCTCCATGCGCATGCCGTGGCTGCCCTTTACCAGAACGAAGTCCCCGGGCTTCAGGGTAAACTGCAGTTCCTTGATCAGCTTGTCTTTATCCGTATAATCCTTGGCGTGAATTCTGTCCATACCACCGGTGACGCAGCCGCTGATCACCCGGTCCGCATTGGGGCCGTAGGCGAAAACATAGTCACTTTTCTGAGCAGCCATTCTGCCGATGCGGTAATGTTCCGCCGGAGTACAGGCGCCCAGCTCCAGCATATCGCCCAGGACAGCGATCCGACGCCCGGCCTTGGTGCCCAGCACCTTCAGTGCCGCCTCCATGGATTCCGGGCCCGCATTGTAGCAGTCCTTAATGACGGTCATGCCGCCAAACTGCAGAACCTCCTGGCGGCCTGCCATATTCCGGAAAGAATCCAGTCCTGCCTGAATCGCCCCGGGCTCCACCCCCATGGCAAGGCCCACGGTAATGGCAGCCAGGGCGTCGCTGACATAGTGCTGCCCCTCTGCGTGCAGCTGCACCGGGAAGGAATCTCCCCCGTCGTCGTGGACGGTAAAGCGGAGCAGATCCCCATCCTGCCGCACATCCGTGGCATACACGCTGCACAGGTCATCGCTGCCGAAATAGATGATGGGCTGCTGGGGCTGTTCTTCCAGACTGCGCAGCATGGTATCGTCACCGTTGAGTAGCAGCCGGGCATCGGGAAGCATACCTTCCAGGATTTCCATCTTCGCCTTGCGGATGCCCTCCTGGGAGCCCAGATACTCCATGTGGGCAGTACCGATGTTGATGATGGCGGCAAGGTCCGGCCGGGCAATCCGGGACAGGTAGGCCATCTCCCGGAAATGATTCATGCCCATCTCCACCACAGCCACCTGGGTGTCCTCCGGCATGTCCAGGATGGCCATGGGCATACCGATGTCGTTATTGTGATTGGCCGGGGTCTTGGCCGTGCGGAAGGTGGTTTCCAGCACCCGGGCCACCATTTCCTTGGTGGTGCTTTTGCCCACGGAGCCGGTGATGCCCACCACCTGCATACCGATGCGCATCCGCTCCCGGCGGGCGATCTCGCCCAGAGCCAGGCGGGGATTGGCCACATAGATGGCAGGATAGTCTCCTACCATCCGGGAGCACAGCACCGCGGCAGCTCCCTTCTGCATGGCGTCGTCAATAAATTCATGACCGTCCCGCGCCCCTTGAAGGGCGACAAAGAGCTGGCCCGGGCGGAGGGTTCTGGTGTCGTTGCTGGCACCCCGAAACGTCACATCCGCGTATTTTTCTTCAACGGTACCACCGCACCAGGCTGCGGCCTGCCGGAGTGTAATTGTTCCCATTACTTCTTCCTCAATTCTTCCAGGTGGGCTGCAACCTCTTCCCGCTCATCCAGGTGATGCTTCACCCCATTGATTTCCTGGTAGGTTTCATGGCCCTTTCCTGCCAATACAATTATATCATCTTTTTTCGCAATGTCCATAGCATATCTGATGGCTTTGCGCCGCTCTTCTATCACAATATACTCGCCCATATCCGGGGTTATCCCTGTCAGGATGTCCTGGATGATGGCCATGGGCTGCTCCGTCCGGGGATTATCCGATGTGATAATGGCGAAATCCGCGTATTCCACGCCGATTCTGCCCATAATGGGGCGTTTCATGGGGTCCCGGTCGCCGCCACAGCCAAAGACGGAAATGAGCCTGCCCTTGCAGAAGCCTCTGACAGAACTGAGTACATTTTCCAGTCCGTCCGGGGAGTGGGCGTAGTCAATCAGCACGGAATAGGGCATTCCCGGCGTGGGAACCACCTCCACCCTGCCCTTGACACCCTTGGCGTTTGCCAGGGCCGCAGCAGCAGCCTGAAGGGAAATGCCCAGCTCCAGCGCAATACCCAGGACGGTCAGGGCATTGTAAACCGTGAATCTGCCGGGGATGGGCAAGTGGACCCGGGCCTGTTCTCCTTCCGAAACTGCCGTGAAGGAAATGCCCTCGGCGTGGAGTTCCACGTTTTCGGCATGGAGTCCGGCTTCTGTCTGGACAGAGGTGGTCAGTACCGGGCAGGCAGCCGCTGCCAGCATCCGCTGGGCGTAAGGGTCATCCCGGTTGATTACCGCCCGGCCGCACCGGCGGAAGAGCTCCGCCTTGGCATCGCAGTAGGCATCCATGGTCTTGTGGAAATCCAGATGATCCTCCGTCAGATTGGTAAAGGCTGCCACATCGTAGTGAATGCCCCCAATCCGCTCCAGGGAGATGGCATGGCTGGAAACCTCCATCACCACATGGGTACAGCCGGCATCCCGCATCTGCGCAAACAGAGCCTGAAGCTCAAAGCTCTCCGGTGTGGTACGCTCGGTGGGGATTACCTGATCGCCGATGAGGTTCTCCATGGTGCCGATCAGGCCCACCTTTGCCCCCAGGCAGGTTTCCAGCACCTGCTTGAGCAGTAAGGTACTGGAGGTTTTGCCGTTGGTGCCGGTGATGCCGATCATTTTCATGGACTGCGCGGGATGGCCGAAGTAATTCGTACCGATCAGAGCCAGGGCCAGCCGATCGGATTCCACCAGTACATAGTTTCCTCCCTGCTCCGGCTTTTTGGCAGTGACCACCACGCTGGCCCCCTTCTCCATGGCCATGGGGATAAAGCGGTTGCCGTCCGAGGCAAAGCCGGAAATGGCCACAAACAGGGCCCCGGGGGTCACCTTTCTGGAATCGTAGCAGACGGAGGTGATCTCCGTTTCCGGGTCGGCGGCCAGCTCCACCACGGAAATTCCCGCCAACAGTTCTCTCAGTTTCATTCTCTTTCCTCCTTCATCCGCCAAAAGCGGAAGGATTATCTTTTTCTCAATCCCGGGCGGTGGTGTCGGCAAATTGCAGCGTAACGGCGCTGCCCACGGCCAATTCCGTTCCGGCAGGCTCTTTTTGGCTGCAAACCGTCACATTGGTGGAGATTGCATCGCTGCCAATGGGGATGATGGAAAGCCCCAGCTGCCCAGCCGCCTGGCTGGCCTGCTGGCGGTTCATTCCCGTGAAATCCGGCACCGTCACCCTCCGCGCCCGGGTGGGTTCTCCCAAGTACACCAGCACCTCACTGCCGGGCAGCACGCTCTGGCCCGCTGCGGGAAGCTGGCCTGTGACCGTCTCTCCGTCGCCGATGGCGGTGAGGGTGATTTTCCCTTCTTTTAACGCAGCCTTGACTTCCTTTTCGGTCATTCCGGTGAAATCCGGCATAGAAAAGGCTTCCCCCTCCATGGAACGCTCCACCCCAAGATAAGGCAGGATGTCCGCCATGATGGCGCCCACGGTGGGAGCCGCCATCACGCCGCCGGAAATATAGATCCCGGTGCTGCGGGAGGGAGTGTCCAATGCCGCCAATACAATATACTCCGGATCCTCCATTGGCGCAATCCCAACAAATGACACGATTTTATCCAGGACACGCTGGCCGTTTTCGTCAAATACATCAATTTTCTCGCTGGTTCCCGTTTTTCCGCCAATGGAGAACCCAGCCACATTCGCATTTTTTGCCGTTCCCTCGGTGACAACGCTGCGAATCAGCTCCCGCATGGTGGCGGAAGTCTCCGGTGAGATGGTGGTCCGCACCACCGTCGGCTCCTGCCGCAGCAGGGTGACTCCGTTTGTATCCACCACCTCCGAAACGATGTAGGGCTCCAGCAGATTGCCGCCGTTGACCACCGAGGCGATGGCCCGCACCAGCTGCAAGGGAGTAATTTTGAAGGTCTGACCGAAGGAGCCGGAGGTCAGAGATGCGGTGCCCCATTTGTCCGTATCGGTAATCAGCTTCTTGTCGAAGAAAACGCCCTTGCTCTCCCCTGCCAGGTCGATGCCGGTTTTTTCAAGGATGCCGAAGCGTTGGATGTAATCATAAAACCGCTCCCCGCCCAGCTTCAGCGCAATGTGGGCAAAGGCGATGTTGCAGGAATTCTGCAGTGCCTGGGGCGTCTGCTCCGCCCCGTGGCCCGCCGAACGCCAGCAGTGCAGCAGCTGGGAACGGCCGGGAATCTGCTCGGCACCCCGGCAGTAAAAGGGGGTGGTCAGATTGATGGCGCCGCAGTCCAGGGCCGCCGCCATAGTGAGCACCTTGAAGGTGGACCCGGGCTCATAACCGTCGGAGAGCACCCGGTTGCGCCACTGCTTCCACCGTGCCTCCGCCAGAGCCTTGGAATAGGTATCCTGGTCGGCGCCGCTGCTGAGAAGCTGCTGAAGCTCCGCCAACGTTTTTTCATCGGCGATCTCCAGATAATTGTTGGGATCATAGCTGCCCAGGGTAGCCATGGCCAGGATTTCCCCGGTTTTGCAGTTCATCACCAGGCCGAAGGCTCCGTTCTGGACATCATAACGGTCAATGGCCGCTGACAATTGCTTTTCCAGGCAGGCCTGGACCGTGGTATCCAGGGTCAGAATCACATCTGCCCCCTTCCGGGAAGCCTGGAACTTCTCGTAGGAGAAGGGCATATCCATTTCATTGTTGCCCTTGGTGGTGATCACCCGCCCGGCGCTGCCCGCCAAAAAGCGATTGTAGGAGGCCTCGATGCCTTCGGTGCCGTCGTTGGAAGCATTGGTAAAGCCAATGACCTGGGCAGCCAGGGTACCGTAAGGATAAGCCCGGACGGAGGTGGGCTCAATGTGAATGCCCGAAATACCCTGTTCCTGAATATAGGCGCGGATTTGGGAGGCGGTTTCCTCCGGGATGCAGCCGCCCACCTGCTTGTAGCGCCGCCGCAGGTCCCCCGCCTGCTCTGCAATCCACTCCGCGTCCTTGTCCAGTACGCCGCTTAAAAATTCCGCAACGGACCGGATATCCGCCTTGGACTGCTTCAGCTCGTGGGGATCAAGATACACATTCTCCCGGTTTTCGGAGAAAGCAAGAATGTTCAGATTGCGGTCATAGATCGTCCCCCGGTCAGCAGTGACAGCGGTGGAGCGGGTCTGATTCCGCAGCGCCAGGTCAGAATAGTATTCATATTGTGTCACCATCAGGGAGTACAGCCGCGCCACCATGGGCAAAAAGGCCAGAATTCCCAGGAAAACCGCAGTCAACATTACCCGTCTGTGCTGGCCGCTGTCCATCCGCAGCCGGCCAAACTCCTTCTGCTGCCCGTCTCCCATCCGTCACCGATCCTTCCGCATAATGTCAGGAATGGGCAGCAAGGGAACCCCTCGCCGCCCATTGCAGCTGCTATTATGATTCTATGGAAGACCGGGGCGGTTATTCCATCAGTTCCGCTTCGGCTCCGAAAACA
This sequence comes from Clostridiales bacterium, assembly GCA_022777455.1. Next base: position 16,406 of record JALFGI010000313.1, read on the forward strand.
TGCCGGCAATCAGCCAGACAAAATCGTCCCAGGCAGAGTTCTTTTCCTCTTCCTTGGGCACACTGAAGAAAACCGTAAACCTTTCTGCTTCTTCGGCGTCCACCATGCCCAATTTTTCCGCCTGCGCCCGGATTTCCTCCAGGTTGTAGCTGGTATGATATTCATGATTCAGCTTTAAATTTTCCCGCTTCAGGTCTACCAGTTGGGTTTTCATCTGGTCGTAAGCTGCCCTGGTATCCCGCAGATGATAGGCTCCCGCAATCAGGAAGGAAAGCATCACCACCGCAATCAGCACACCGCACAGAGCCACAGGGTCAACATAGACCTTCTGCAGCCGCCCCAGATGCAGTTCCGGGCGCTTGGCCCTGGACTTTTTGGGCTGGACCTTGGGCTGAGGCGCTTCACTGCCGAAAACATAGAACTGGCCGACATATTGAATTTCGGTTTTCTGTGCCATGGCATGTTCCTCCTTCTTTTAAAGCTTTTCGCAGATCCGAAGTTTGGCGCTTCGGGCTCTGGGATTGCGTTCCAGCTCTTCCTCGCCGGAAACGATGGGCTTGCGGGTAATAACCTTCACCTTGGGCTTCTTTCCGCAGACACAAACCGGGAAGCTGGGCGGGCAGGTGCAGCCCTTGGCCGCCGCTGCCATTGCATTTTTCACGATCCGATCCTCCAGGGAATGGAAGGTGATTACCGCCAGCCGTCCGCCAGGATTCAGCATAGGGATGGCGTCCTCCATCACCCTGGTGACGGAATTCAGTTCGTCGTTCACAGCGATGCGGATGGCCTGGAAGCTCCGTTTGGCGGGGTGCTGCTTTTCCCGCAAGGCGGAAGCGGGCATGGCCGAACGAATGACGTCCACCAGCTCCAGCGTCGTTGCGATGGGAGCGGTCTCCCGCCGTTTGCAGATGGCGGAGGCGATCTGGGGGGCAAAGCGTTCCTCGCCGTACTCGTAGAGAATGCGCTTCAGCTCTTCATAGGGCCAGGTGTTCACCACCGTGTGGGCATTCAAAGAATCGGAGGCATCCATGCGCATATCCAGCGGCGCATCCACCATATAGGAAAAGCCCCTGGAACCGTCGTCCAGCTGGGGAGAGGACACCCCCAGGTCCAGCAGAATGCCGTCCACGCCGGGAACATTCAGCTGCTGCAAAACCGAGGCAATCTCACAGAAATTGGAGTGCACCAGGGTCACCCGGTCGCTGTAAGGGGCAAGTCGCTTTCCCGCTGCCGCAAGGGCAACTTCGTCCCGATCGATGCCGATGAGACGGCCTGTGGTAAGCCTTGCGGCAATCTGGCTGGAGTGACCGGCACCGCCCAGGGTACCGTCTACATAAATCCCCTCCGGCTTGATGGCAAGCCCTTCGATGCACTCGTCCAGCAGGACGGAAACATGATGAAATTCACTCATAGTCCGATTGCCTCCAGGGATGCCAGCAGCTTTTCGGGGGTGAGGTTCTCTTCCTCGAACCGGGCGAATTCCTCCGCGTCCCAGATCTCCGCCTGACCGGCCCGGCCAACCATCATGACCTCACGGTCGATGCCGGCATAATTCGTCAGAAAAGGAGTCAGGCTGAAGCGGAACTGCTTATCGGGGGTACACTCCGCCGCATTCATAAAAATCAGGCTGGTGGCTCCACCCCGCTGGGAAATGCTCAGGGCGTTGAAGTTGTCGCTGAGGGTTTTCCACTCCGCGGCAGTGTAAACGGTGAGGCAGCGATGACCGCAATTGACGCCAAAGGTCACATAAAACTGGTCACCCAGCTCTTCCCGCAGCTTCGCGGGCACGATGAGACGGTTCTTCTCGTCCAGCTTGGCGCTGTATTTGCCGATCATAAGCTCCCTCCTCTCCCTTTTACTCCACTTTATATCCCTTTTGCTCCACTTGGGGCTATTATAACCTCCCCATAGGAAAAAATCAATCTTTTTTCCTTTGATTTTTCATATTCCGGTGTTATTTTCTTTAAAAATCGAGGATTTTATCGAATATTTGTTCAATAATATTAGCTTTGAAAGGAAAGCGTTCCCTCATGGATGCTCCCCCGTACCCGGGTGGGACGGCGGCTGCAGCCCAACAGGAAGCTGGAAAGTGCCCCTTCCACCTCGGTCTGCACCATCCTGCGCAGCTGCCGGGCTCCGTCCTTGCCCCGGCAGCGGGCGCTGAGGCTGGCGGCCAATTCCACCGGCAGATTCAGCTGAATCCCCGCCGCCGCGGCCCGCTCCTGCAGCGCCCGGAGGTATTTTTCCGCGATGCGCTCCATGGCTGCTTCGTCCAGGGGTTCAAAGCGAACGGAGGCATCCAGTCTGCCCAGAAACTCCGGGGTGAACACCTGGCGGATGGCCTCCTCCACCTGACTGTTTTTTCCGTCGGAGCAGAAACCCAGGCCATCCCCTCGGACGCCGCTGCCCACATTGGAGGTCATTACAACGATGGTGTTCTTGAAGTTGACCCGCCGCCCGGTGGAATCGGTGAGTACCCCCTCCTCCATGATCTGCAGCAGGAGGCCCAGCACCTCCGGATGGGCTTTTTCCACCTCGTCCAGCAGTACCAGACTGTAGGGCCGCCGCCGCACCGCTTCCGTCAGCTTTCCCCCTTCCTCATAGCCCACATAGCCGGGAGGCGCGCCAATCAACCGGGATACGGAGTGCTTCTCCATATATTCCGTCATATCCAGTCGGATCATGGCGTTATTGCTGCCGTAAACCTCCTCCGCCAAAGCCCGGCACAGCTCGGTTTTTCCCACCCCGGTGGGGCCGGTGAAAAGCAGGCAGGCAATGGGGCGGTTTTCATCCCGGATGCCGGAAAAGCCCCGGCGCACCGCTTCCGACACGGTCTGTACCGCCTTGGGCTGGCCCATCACATGTTTTTCCAGAAGCTTTTCCAGCCCCAGCAGGCGCTCCCGTTCCCCGGCGGTCAGCCGCCCCACCGGGATGCCGGTGCGGGCGGAAACCACCCAGGCGATATCGGAGGCAGTCACCGTCCGCGCCCGGCGGGTTTCCCCAGGCTGGGTCATCATGGTCTGCATTTTGTCCCGCAGCTCCGCCGCCTTTTCAAATCGCCGCTCCCGCACTGCCTCGTGGAGCTCCTCTTCCAGTTCCTTTCTGGCCGTGCCGCCCCGGGTCAGGCGCATCTCCTCCATTCTGGCCCGGGAAGCGCCCTCGTCCAGCAGGTCAATGGCTTTGTCCGGCAGGTATAATTCCGGCAGATACCGCACGGACAGCCGCACCGACTCTTTCAGGGCCTCCTCAGAAATCCGCAGCCGGTGGTGCCGTTCCAGCCCCGGCTTCAGTGCCCGCAGAATGGCCAGTGTGGTCTCGCTGCCCGGCTCCTCCACCGCCACCGCCCGGAAACGCCGCTCCAACGCTGCGTCCTTCTCAATATATTTCCGGTACTCCTCCAGAGTGGTGGCCCCCAGCATCTGCAGTTCCCCACGGCCCAGGGCGGGCTTAAAGATATTGGCTGCGTCAATGGCTCCCTCCGCCGCGCCCGCGCCCACGATGGTGTGCATTTCGTCCACAAACAAAATCACATCCCCCGTGCGGTGGATCTCCGCCAATACATCCCGCAGCCGTTCTTCAAATTCTCCCCGGTATTTGGTGCCCGCCACCAGGCTTGCCATGTTCAGGCTGACAAGCCTTTTGTCTTTCAGCTGGGGCGGCACGTTCCCCACCGCCATCCGCTGAGCCAGCCCCTCGGCGATGGCCGTTTTCCCCACCCCAGGCTCCCCCACCAGGGCTGGGTTATTCTTGTTTTTCCGGCAGAGAATGCTGATCACCGTGTCAATTTCCCTGTCCCGACCAATCACCGGCTCCATGGCCGACGCTTTCACGATGAGGTCCTCGCTGAATTGTTCCAACAGTTTCGTTGTGACCGCCTCCTTTTTCCCCCTTGCGGGAGCATATTGCTCCCGCTGCAAACATTCCACCGTATGGGTAAACAGCACATTCGCACCGATCCCGAAAATCTGAAGCAGCTTCCCCGCCTCCGTATCCTCTGCCCTGGAAAGCGCCAGCAGTACATGAATGGGCAGGATCTCCCGGTTGTTCCGGCCACGGGCCTCCTGGGCAGCAAGACGAAATACCTCTTTGGCCTTGGCCGTAAAACCCTGGGGCAGCGGCAGATCCGGGGTCCCCGCGCCGTAGAGCAGCTGTGCCATGGCTCCCACCGCCTCCGGTTCCACTCCCAGCAGGCGCAGCATGGTGCCGATCTGCCCGGGCTGATCCAGCAGCGCCAGCAAAATGTGAATGGTGCCCACATAGCTGTGGCCCAATGCCCGGGCTTTTTCGCCGGAAGTGCGGATCAGTTCGCAGGTCAGCAAATGATAACGCATCAATTGGCCCTCCTTTTCCAAAAAATTCTTTCCATGGGAATTCCGAAATATACGATTTTTTTGAAAAAGGGAATTGCAATTTTCAAAATCCATGCTAGAATGAAGATGCGTCCTCCTGTGGGCGCAAAAAAATAAAACCATAAGGAGGTTACATCATGGCTTTTAACATTACCGATGCCTGCGTGAAGTGCGGCTCCTGCGCCGATCAGTGCCCCGTTGAGGCTATTTCCGAGGGCGAGGACAAGTACGTCATCGATCCCGATGTCTGCGTCAGCTGCGGTTCCTGCGCTGATCAGTGCCCCGCTGAAGCCATCGAGGAAGGCTAATTCTTCCGCGTTCAGGTCGGCCTGCCCTGCTTCTTCGCAGTGCAGGCCGACTTTTCTTATGGATTCCAAAAGTTTTTTGATTTTTATGGAGGCATTATGGAATACCTTCCCCATGGGCTCCAATTGGACATCCCCAAAGGATGCTTTCCCCTCACCACCGACTCCATGGTGCTGGCCCACTTTGCCGGCGACCTGGGGACCCGGTCCGTGCTGGACCTGGGGTCCGGCTGCGGCACCCTGGGGCTGCTGCTGTGCGCCCGGAGCCAGTACTGCCGGGTCACCGGCGTGGAGCTGGATGAGGCTGCCCACCACGCCGCAGGGGAAAACATCCGCCGCAACGCGCTGGACCAACGCATGGAAAGTATATGCGCCGACCTGCGGCGAGTTCCCGGGCTTTTTGCCCCGGGGCACTTTGAATGCTGTATTTCCAATCCTCCTTATTTTTCCGGCGGTCCGGCAGCCGGAATCCCCCGGGCCCGGCGGGAGGATGCCTGCACCCTGGCGGAGCTGATGAAGGCCGCCGCCTGGGCGCTGAAATTCGGCGGTGACTTCTTTCTGGTGCACCGGCCGGAACGGCTGGGGCAGATCATCGCCCTGGGAGCGGAAAACAAGCTGGAAGCCAAGCAGCTGACCCTGGTGCGCCACCGGGAGGACGGCCCCATCGCCCTGGTGCTGCTGAAGCTGCGCAAGGGCGCAAAACCGGGGCTTTCCATGGGGGAATGGAGCCTGCACCATCCCGACGGCTCCCCCACAAGCATCTATCAAGAAATCTATCACATCCGGGAGGATTAACCATGGCTGGTATTTTATATCTGGTGCCCACCCCCATCGGCAATTTGGGGGACATCTCCATCCGTGCCAGGCAGACCCTGGAGCAAGCCGACTTCATCGCTGCCGAGGACACCCGGGTCACCCTGAAGCTGTTAAACCATCTGGAAATCAAAAAAAGCCTTGTCAGCTACTACGAGCACAACAAGACTTTCAAGGGCAGCCGGATCGTGGAGCGGATTCTGGCCGGGGAAACCTGCGCCCTGGTTTCCGACGCCGGAAGCCCTGCCATCTCCGACCCCGGCGAGGATCTGGTGAAACAGTGCGCCGAAGCAGGGATCACCGTGTGTGCCATTCCCGGCCCCTGCGCCGCCATCACGGCCCTGAGCATCTCCGGCCAATCCACCGGCCGGTTCTGCTTTGAGGGGTTTCTCTCCATGTCCAAAAAGAGCCGCCAGGAGCATCTGGAGTCCCTACGGGAGGAAAAGCGCACCATGATCTTTTATGAGGCCCCCCACAAGCTGATGAACACCCTGGAGGACATGGTGCAGGTGTTCGGCCCTGACCGGCCCGTCAGCTTCTGCCGGGAGCTGACCAAGCTCCACGAGCAGGTTCTGCGCACCACTCTTGGAGAAGCCATCAACTACTACACAGAAAATCCCCCCAAGGGAGAATTCGTCCTGGTGGTAGCCGGGGCGCCGGAGGAAGCAAAGGAGCTTCCCTCCGTCACCGATGCCGCCGCCCGGGTGAAGCAACTGGTAGAGCAGGGACTTTCCCGCAAAGACGCCATCAAGCAGACCGCCCAGGAGCTGAATCTTCCGAAAAACGCGGTGTATGCCGCCGCTCTGGGGGAAGAGAAATAATGGCGGACAGCTGGATTGATTTTGAACTGACCAACGACCAGCGCCGGTGCTTTGCCCTGGAACCGGTGGAGCCGGATTGGGTAAAAACGGAACTGAAGCCCAGTCAATATGACCTCTACGATACCTTCGCTTATCTGCGTGGAAACACCCTCCGAAAAATCATCTGCGTGGGTGAGGGACTTTACGCCGAGCAATCCTACCAGGAGGAACTGTCGGAGGATGGGAAGTTTCTTCTGCCAAAAACACCCAAGGGAAAGCCCGTTCCCCTCACTGCGGCCAACGCAATAAAGCGTACCCCAAAGGGAATGCGGCTGGTCTACAGCAACCGGGCCGTATCCCTGACAAATTTCACCGCCCAGCGGTGTTTTTTCCGCAGCTCCTACGTTGGTCTATCCCTCCCCGCCTTTTCTGATTTTGAGGCTTTTGTGGAGCAGTGGTGCCGGGAAACCGATTCCCGGAAGCAGGCCGAGGTGGATGCCTTTGCCCAGCTTCCCCGAATTCATCAGAAGTACCGGGAAGGGGATTTTTTCCGGTTCCGCATCAACCGCACGCTGTTCGGCTATGGCCGGATTCTGGTGGACTATGATGCCATGCGGAAAAAGAAGCTTCCCTTCTTGGATATATTTATGGGAAAACCCCTGTGCGTCTGCGTTTACCGGATTGCCACAGAGCAGACAGACTGCACAATGGAGGAACTGGCTGCGCTTCCAAAGCTCCCCTCCACCATGGTGATGGACAATATCTTCTATTATGGGGAGTGCGAAATCATCGGCAATCGTCCGCTGCAGCCCGAGGATGAGGAGTATCCCATTCACTACGGAAAGAGCATTTCCATGGGTGACACCTCCCTGTGCTACCAGTGTGGAAAAACCTTCCGGACGCTCCCCGGCGAAACAGAACTGGTTTCCGGTTTCCGCAACAACGATATCGGCTGGCAGTTGAATGTTTCCCTTCCCGTCCTGCTGGACTGCATCCGGGAGAACTCCAACCTCCCCTATTGGAACCAGGAACGTGACGCGTCGCTACGCCAGGACCTGCGAAATCCCAAATACCGCCTCCTGCTGGAACAGGTGAAAGTCCAATTCCACATTGACTGATTTTGGTATCCTTTCAAATTACAGTTGACAAATTTCTGATCCAATGGTAGAATTTTGTCGATAAAAATCCCATGAGGGAGTAGCAAGCGTATCACGCAGCAAGTCAACATACTGACCTTCCGGTCTGGCTTGCTTTAATTTGCGAGACTCATGTATAGCTGAT
>JALFGI010000350.1 GCA_022777455.1 Clostridiales bacterium
GCAAACATGGTGCGCCAGTAGAGCCAGAAATTGGAGTTCAGCACCTCCTCATCGAAGAAATCCGTAATGCGCTTATCGTACAGGTCTTCATCGGGGGTGAAGAACAGCTTCATGATCTCCATTGCAGCCTTGTCGGACAGACCGAACTTGCCGTCGGTGTGGGCATCCTGACCCTGGTTGACGGTTGCCCGGCAGAGGGAGTAGTTGGGGTCTTTCTTGTTCAGCCAGTAGTATTCGTCCAGGACACTGACCCCTTCTGTCTCGATGGAAGGAATGGAACGGAACAAATCCCACATGACCTCGAAATGGTTATCCATCTCCCGTCCGCCCCGCATGACATAGCCTACATCGGGGTACTGCCAGCCATCGCAGGCACCGCCGGGAATGGGGTCTTTCTCATAGATGTGGATGTTCTGACCCTGCATCTGTCCGTCACGAACCAGATAGCAGGCGGCAGTCAGAGCCGCAAGGCCGGTGCCGATGATGTGGGCGGACTTGTTGTCCACGCCCTCGGGCTTTCTGGGGCGGGCAAAGGCTTCATAGTTACCACTGGAATAATACATGATTTTTCCTCCTTGTTATATTGGCATCCTCTGTTTTAGAGGTGCTCTTGGTTTGTGCCCTCATTATATCGGGAAGATTCTTCCTTTCCTATGGACAAAGATACCCGCTGTGCCTGAAATTCAGACACAGCGGGTAGGTTTGCCTAAAGATTATGACCGCATTTTCTCACAACGGTCAATGAGATGCTCCAAATCACCGCACTTTAATTCTAAAATCCGCCGAAACCGGGCCATAGCATTCGGGTTCATACCGGTTTCCAGCCAGCCCATGATCATACCGAAGCTGACACATTTCAGGTAATCTACAACGGTGGTATAATCCTCAGATGTCATTTTTCGGTTGCCTAGAACGCCGTCTACATACGTCATGACCACATAAGTACAGACCCGCCATTGGTATTGCTCATAAATGTCTCGGTTGACGGAATGATAGATATGAAGCACCGCTTTCCGATTGGCCAGCGCAAATTCCAGTGCTGCATTGATACAATCGTCCAGGGAATCGATGGTAGGATGCCCCCGGATAATCCGCTCCGCATCCTCGTTTACTATATTCTCCATCAGTTGGGGCAGATCCTGATAGTAGTAATAGAAGGTATTGCGGTTTACCCCGCAGTCCTCCACAATGTCCTTAACGGTAATTTGACTGATGGGTTTTTCATTCAGCAGCTTCACAAAAGAATCCCGGATTGCCTTCTTCGTAAAATTTGCCATACAGTATTCTCCTTTTCTGCCAGCGTTCAGCATTGTCTATAACATAGCACTATTTTCCAACAAAAGCAACGAACACAACCGGGGGAAGAATTGCGCCACAAACCATGAAATCTATTCGCGGAAAGCCCGGAGGATCGCTGTCATTAGTCCGCCGTGAGACAAGGATTGTTCATTCCAGATTATTCAGCACTTCCTCAAGACCATGCCCTGCTTACTCTTCTGCAGGTCATTCACGCTTCAGCGGTACAAATCATCGGTGCACTCCCGCTGGTAGCAATGTGCGGCGTTACGATGAATTTCCTGATCGTTCAATGCAGGGCAAAACATTTGCCGAGGACGGAACCGAAAAAGGTTTGAATAGGGCAGAAATCTGGAACGGAAGCATAAATGTAATTTTTGTTGATATTACAAAGGTTGTAGGAAGATGTAATTACGGCAGCTCTGCAAGCAACCTGCCCACCCTGTGGAGGGAAGCATATGTTTTTTGCTGGGGTACATAACAACTCCTTCCAATCACAATGGTTAGAGCGGGATTTTGGCGGCATATTCCGCGGCAATTTCCAGAAAAGCGTTTTCGTCGATGGAGGAATCCTTCTGCGTGCAGCGGAAGAAGGTGTTGATGAGACCCCCTGCGTAGAACGCTGCCACGCCCTTGAGCTTGCCGGTGTCCTGAGCCAGATCTGGGCAGGAACGGTGCAGAACCAGGATGATATCCTCTGTGATCTGATCCAGCAGGATGCTCAGCAGCAGCGGAAACATACTGCTGTTTTCAATGTTGCGCACCATTTTCTCGTGCATATGCCAGAATCGCAGCAGTTCCTGACTCATTTGCAGGAAGTATGCCGCCGCTTCTCCATCCATCACATCCGGCGGCAGCTGATCCCGGAAGGTCGAAACCATTTCCCGGATATAGAAAGCAAAATACTCATATTTATCCCCGAAGTGCTTATAAAACGTGGTGCGCCGGATCATGGCTCTGTCGCACAGCTCGTTGACGGTCAGCTCCTCAAACCGCTTTTCCTCCAACAGCGCCACAAAGGCATTTTGCAGCGCAAGATAAGTTTTCTGAATACGTAGATCGGTATTTTTCTCCATAGAGTCCTCCCAGTACGGAAACACTTTTGCCCTTTTGTCAGCTAACTGACAGAACGGCATGCCTGTCTCTTGCATTTTTTCTGAAAAGAGAATATCATTTTCCACTACAAATGTCAATTAACGGTCATATGTTGTGGAGGCGTGATATGAAAAACCAGAACCGCACCTATATGCTGGAAATGGAAACTCCTCTGGGAAAGCGCAGGGGCGTTTTGAATTTGATCCTGTTGGGTGACAGCGTCAGCGGCGATCTGACCCTGTTTACCAGAACCGCTCCCATCCTGGAGGGACACTGCATCGGCGGCAGGCTCACATTTCAAGGGGAAATGAAAACGCTGGTTGGCGGACTGCCTTATCAGGCCAGCGGAATTCTGGGTGAGGACTCGCTGGAAATGGAGATCCATACGGCCCGAGGGCATTACCTGGTCCGAGGCACCCGTAGGGAGAAAGGAGGGGCTTGACATTGGCACAGGAAAAGAATAACGGCGCAAACGCCATGATGAAACTGGCGGCATTCATTGTTGACAAGCGCAACCTGTTTTTTCTGCTGCTGGCCATTGGTGTGATTTTTTCCATGTTCTCTACCAAATGGATTCAGGTGGAAAACGATCTGAAGGCCTATCTGCCGGCGCAGTGCGAAACCCGCCGGGGTCTGGACATCATGGATCAGCAGTTCATCACCTACGGAACGGCGCAGATTATGGTGGAAAATGTATCGCAGACCCGGGCACAGACCTTGTGTGAAGAGCTGAAGGCCGTCAAAGGGGTACAGAGCGTGGACTACGATGAGGAAGCGGATTACCGCAATGTGTCGGCCCTCTATAATATCACCTTTGACTACAGCGAAACCGATGACAAGTGTTTGCAGGCACTGGAGGCAGTGAAAGATGCCTTGAGCGGTGAGGACTACTACGTTTCCACATCTCTGGGCAATTCCGCGGCGGAGATTATCGATCAGGAGGTCAGCGTCATTATGGTGCTGGTGGCGGCGATTGTGGTCGCTGTCCTGCTACTGACCTCCCAGACCTATGCGGAGGTTCCCGTGCTGCTGCTGACCTTTGTGTCCGCCATGATTCTCAATCAGGGCAGCCAGTTCCTCATGGGAACGATTTCCTTTGTCTCCAACTCCGTGACCAGCATTTTGCAGCTGGCGCTGTCTCTGGACTACGCGGTCATTCTGTGCAACCGGTATAAGGAGGAACGGCAGCAGCTGCCCATCCGGGAGGCGGTCATTACCGCCTTGAGCAAGGGCATCCCGGAAATCGGCTCCAGCAGCCTGACCACCATCGGTGGTCTGATTGCCATGATGTTCATGCAGTTCAAAATTGGCCCGGACATGGCCATCTGCCTGATTAAGGCGGTGCTGTTCGCGCTGCTGTCCGTATTCGTGTTTATGCCGGGCTTTCTCATGCTGTTTGGCCCCTTGATGGATAAGACCCAGCATAAGAATTTTGTGCCGAAAATTCCCTTCGTGGGAAAATTTGCCTTTCTGACCCGGTTCGTGATTCCGCCGGTGTTTGTGGTGTTGATGCTGCTGGGCTACCACTACTCCAAGCAGTGCCCCTATGTCTACGGCTACGGCGAAATCGAGACGCCCAAGCTCAATACCGTCCAGATCGCTCAGAACAAAATCCGGGATAATTTTGGCGATACCAATTTTGTGGCGCTGGTCTATCCCAAAACGGATTACAACGTGGAGAAGGCCATGCTGGCGGAACTGGACACCTATGAGGAAGTGGACTACTCCATGGGCCTGTCCAATGTGGAAGCCATGGACGGTCATATGCTGGCGGATAAGCTAAGTCCCCGGCAGTTCGCGGAGCTTGCCGGGCTGGACTACGAGCTGGCGGAGGCGGTGTATGCCGCTTACGCCGCAGAGCAGGAGCAGTATGGTCATATTATCGGAGGTCTGAGCACCTATAAAGTGCCGCTGATCGACATGATGCTCTTTGTCTGCGACAAAATCGATGAGGGAATCGTCACTCTGGAAGATGACCAGATGGATTCGCTGAAGGAAGCCCAGACAAAGATGGAATCGGCAAAGAAGCAGCTTCAGGGAGAGGACTTTAACCGTGTGCTGATCTACCTGACCCTGCCGGAGGGCGGGGAAACCACCTACGCCTTTCTGGATACCCTCCGGGAAATTGCCAGGGGCTATTATCCTGAGGGAGAGGTCTTCGTGGTGGGCAACTCCACGGTAGAGCAGGACTTTAAGCTGTCCTTCGCTACAGATAATCTGGTGATTACCGTTGTGTCCATCCTCATTGTGCTGGTAGTGCTGCTTTTCACCTTCCAGTCTGCCGGTATGCCGCTGCTGCTGATTCTGGTGATTCAGGGCGCCATCTGGATTAACTTCTCCATTCCTGCCTTTACCGGCGCGCCCCTGTTCTTCATGAGCTATCTGGTGGTTAGTTCCATTCAGATGGGCGCGAATATCGACTATGCCATCGTGATTTCCAGCCGGTATCAGGAGCTGAAAACCCAGATGTCCCATCGGGATGCCATTGTGGAAACCATGAACTTTGCTTTCCCCACCATTCTGACCTCCGGCAGCATCCTTGCCTGTGCAGGCACCCTGATTGGCATGATGACCTCGGAGGCAGCCATTGTGGGCATCGGTCAGAGCCTTGGCCGGGGCACGATTCTCTCCATCGGGCTGGTCATGTTTGTGCTGCCGCAAATCTTGCTGATCGGCGGCGAGGTCGTGGACAAAACCTCCTTCTCCATGCCCCATACCAATTTGCCCCGGATTTCCAGCAGCGGCCATATCCGGGTGGATGGTCTGGTGCGGGGAGAAATCCACGGCTATGTCAACGGCATCGTCCGGGCGGACATCAACGGCGATGTGGAGCTGAATCTGCTGTCCGGAAAAACGACGGAGGAAGGAGAGAAGGACAATGAAACATAAAATATTGGCTGCGCTGCTGGCGTGTGTCCTGCTGTTGGGACTGGTTCTGCCTGCGGCGGCAGAAGAGGTGCAGGATGCTCCTTCGGATGTGGAAACCATCCGCATTGCATCTGCGGAAGAATTTCTGACCTTTGCGAAAAACTGTGTGCTGGACAGCTGGTCACAGAATAAGCAGGTGCTGCTCACGGCGGATATTTCCCTGGAGGAAACGGATTTTGCCCCCATACCCACCTTCGGCGGCAGCTTCGACGGCGGCGGACATACCATCAGCGGTCTTTCTCTGACCCAGAACCTGTCGCCCGCCGGACTGTTTGGAATCCTGCAGCCAACGGCGGTAGTCAAAAACCTGACGGTTCAGGGAATTGTCACCCCCGGCGGCGACGGACTGTCCGTGGGCGGTGTTGCGGGGGAAAACTATGGTACGGTTGAAAACGGTACGTTCATCGGAACCGTTGTCGGCAAGACCAATACCGGCGGCATCGCGGGTATGAATTACGGAACGCTCCGCGCCTGTCGTGCGGAAGGCAATGTAACCGGTGACAACCGCACCGGCGGTATTGTAGGATACAACTGCGGCAGCCTTGTCTCCTGCCGCAGCAGCGCATCTGTAAACACCGAAAGCGTGGACCCCACCATCAATCCCAAGGATATCCGGCTGGATTTCAGCATGGATTTTTCCAAAACCGCTAATCTGGACGCCTCGGATGCAGCCTCGGACACCGGCGGTATCGCGGGCTATTCCAGCGGCACCATAACAAGCTGCGTCAATTCCGGCTCTGTGGGGTACCCCCACATCGGCTACAACCTGGGCGGTATCGTGGGCAGAAGCTGCGGCTTTGTGGAAGGCTGCCGTAATGAAGGCTTTATCACCGGGCGCAAGGATGTGGGCGGTGTTGTGGGACAGATTGAGCCCCACATCCAGACCATTCTTTCCCCGGACTATTTGGAAACCCTGAGCAAGCAGTTTGAAAATCTGGGCGGTCTGGTCAGCCGGGCGGGCAGCAACGGTGCGGATATGGGCGGCGATGTGCAGTCCTGCATCCAGACCCTGACCGGCTATCAGAGCAGCGCCCGTTCCGCACTGGAATCCCTGATTTCCGGCGCTGCCAGCGGCGAGGTGGACGAGGAAGCCCTGTCGAGCCTTGGCAGCGCCGTGCAGGGGATGGCGAATACCTCCGGCGATCTGTGCAATGCCATCGGGCAGGGCGTAGATACCCTGACCAATGACATCAGCGCCATTTCCGGTCAGATCAGCGCCATTTCCCGCACCTTCGCGCTGGCCACGGAGGATGCGAAAAAGGAGACGGTGACAGATATCTCCGAGGTGGATTTGGATGCCATAACGGAAGGTCTGGTAGGCTCCTGCCAGAACAGTGCGGCGGTGGAGGGCGATCTGAACGTGGGCGGCATTACCGGCGTCATGGGGCTGGAATCCACCGCCGACCCGGAGGATGATGCCCCCAGCGGAAATCTGACCCAGAGGCGGCGGTATGAGCTAAAGGCCATTGTGCGCGACTGTGAAAATACCGGCAGGATTACCGGCAAACACAGCTATGTGGGCGGCATTTGCGGACGGATGGAACTGGGTCTGATCTGCGAATCCCGGGGCTTTGGCACCATCGCCAGTGAAAACGGCGACTATGTGGGCGGTATCGCGGGTCTTACCGGCGGAACCATCCGGAGTTGTTTTGCAAAATGTACTCTGTCCGGCGGAAGCTATATCGGCGGCATTGTAGGCTCCGGCATTGCCGAGGATTACAGCGGCGATTCCAGCACTGTCAGCGGGTGCTACTCCATGGTGGAGATTCCGGAAGCGGAACAATATGTGGGCGCCATCGCCGGAGTCAATACCGGGGTGTTCACGGGGAATTACTTTGTATCTGATACGCTGGCAGGCATCAACCGGGTCAGTTATTTCGCGCTGGCACAGCCCATATCCTACGATGCCCTGCACAGCGAGGATTTTCTGCCCAGCCCCCTGAAAACCTTCACTCTGTCCTTTGTTTCGGATGGGCAGACGCTCAAAACCGTCCCCTTCCATTACGGAGATTCCTTTGACGATTCTGTTTTCCCGGAGCTTCCTCAAAGGGAGGGGTGCTACGCACGATGGAGTACGACCTGTTTGGCAGATCTGCGGTTTGACACGGTAGTCGAAGCATCGTACTATCCTTATATTACCTCCCTGAGTTCTACACAGACGCGTCCGGAGGGCAAGCCCATGCTCTTTGTCCAGGGACAATTTCAGGATAGGGACAATCTTTCCATCGTCCCCGGTACAACTTCGTTCCCGGAAACGGAGGAACATCCGGTGTTGGAGCAGTGGCATATTTCCATCCCTGCCGACGGACTGGAAAGCCATACCCTTCGTTACCTGCCTACGCAAGCGGATGCGGTGGTTTATCTTCTGAGAAACGGCAGCTGGAGCAAGGTTTCTACAGAGGAAATGGGCAGCTATCTTGCTTTTGAGGCGGCAGGCGCGGAGGTGGAAATTGCCGTCACTGCGGCTCCTGTCGCCAATATGCGATGGATCATTCTGGCGGCAGCGGCGGTTGTTCTGCTTCTGATTCTTGGATTGCTTCTTTGGGAATGGAAAAAGCGCGGAAAAACCGAAAAAAAGATTTTCAAACGGCGCTGGTGGCTGCTGGCCCTGTTGCTGCTTGCCTGTGCCGGTGCAATCCTTCTGTACCGATACTTCCCCCAGACCCGGGCGGGGCAGACGGTTCAGGCCTACGATCTGCTAAAAACCTATCTGGAGCAGCCGGAACAGCAGATGCGTCTGAGTGTGAAGGCCCAGATTGAGAATCAGGATGCCGGCTTTACCGCGAATATTCGCAGAGTCCATACCGAAGATACCTCCATTACCGAGATTTCCGAGGGAGTGCGGAAGCTGTATTATGCCGGGGGTGTGGTATTCCTGGAAAACGGATCAGCTTTCCGCCTAAACGGGGCAGCGCCGGATTATTCCGCCCTGCTGGAAAACACACTGGAGATTTACAGGCAGTCGGATATCAGCGCTGTGGATGGTACTTACACCATTACGGCGGAGGGCAGCCAGGCAACGCAAAGCCTGCGGCTGCTGATGCCGTCTGCCCAGGCCCTTCTGCCGGAGGCAAACCGCCTGACGGTAGATCTCATCACGGAAAACGGGGCCCTTTCTCAGCTTCGGTTTACAGGAGCGGGCAATCTGACGGATTCCGTCAAAACGCCCTTCTCACTGTCGGCGATTGTGGAGTTTCTCCCGGCTTCCGGCGATGTTACCATTCCCAAACCCGTTGCCCAGGCGGTCTCCACTGGTAATTATCAGGCGCAGGAATTGTATTCCAATGATCTGGTGCGGTTGATCGACGCATGGACCCGGCTTCGGAGCAAAAACCCGGTTGCGGCTGCGGTCACGCTGGAAGCAAGCTGCGGCGAGCTGGCGCTCAGCGATGCTTTTTCGTACTACCAGTGGCTCGCATCGGGCATCACCATCCGGGGCATGGAAAAGGATGGAAAAACCTGTTACTTTACCGACAATGCAGTCTGCGATGAAAACGGCAGGACGTTGTCTGCCTCCGCGGTGGGAAACCTTGACCTGGCAAAACTGCTGGACATTGCCCTGAAGAACATGGAAAACACGGAATTCAAGTGCCGCCAGAACGATACCGCCAGCGTTTATACGTTCACGCTGAA
>JALFGI010000351.1 GCA_022777455.1 Clostridiales bacterium
ACGGGAAAAATCTGACTGCTGGGCGGTCACATCTGCCAGCCGCTTGTCCAATTCGTCCATGCCGGCAGTGTAGTCCGCCAGCACTTGCTGATAGTCGGCCCCATCAAATCCAGAAAAAATCTGGGTCTAATCCCAGCGGGGGACGTTCGTCATTGTTTCTTCCATAAAAAAAGACAGCTCCTTACAAATCAGTCTGTGTTTTCCACAGGTTTTCAACATGGAGTATATAAAAACTCCGTGGCTATAGCAACAACCACGGAGCAACAGAAGATTTTCGTAATGATTATGCCAAGGCCGCCAGCATCAACACCGTCGGTCGATACACCATTTTCAGTCAGTCCATCCGAATATAGACAGCCTCCATGGGCTCTGAATTTTGCTCTGTCACGAGCGTCAGACGGTCCCCCTCTAACGTCCACATGACACGCTGCCTGCGCTCCATCGTCTGCGAGGTGGCAGCAAGGAATTCCTCAAAGGGAACCGGGGCAGAGCCGTCTATCGAAACCTCCGCCTGGTCATACTCGATGAGCAGCGGTGTGGCAACAAAGGTTCCCAAGACCGTTACCGACTGGGAAAAATGCTGCTCCACCACCTCCTCCGGCAAGGGCTCGGCTCCATCGGCAGGCGTGTAGGAAATGAATTCCTGCCAGGATTCCAAGGAAAGTGTTTGGTCTTCATTCAGGGTGAGGACAGTTATAGCCTTGGAAGCAACCGTACCTGTCACCCGCTGGGGATTTGCCTCGTCCGTGGAAATCTGGGTTTCCAGAGAAAGCTCCCGCTGCCAGCGTCCCGCCAGCAATGCGGCAATCTCGGCATCATGCTCTAGGGGAGGCGCCGTCCTGGAGCATGATGCTGCAGCGAATACTAAAGCCGCCATCGCCGCAGACACAAACACTCTTTTCTTCATAGCATCATCAACCTTAGCTTCTGGATTCTCCGGGAAAATTCCTCTGACTCCAGTGTCTCCTCTGTACCGTCAGGAAATTCCAGATGAATCTTACACGAACTGCCACTTTTAAGCAACGCTTGCAGACTTTCCCCCTCCAACTCCACGGAATATCTGACTGCCATGCGGAACTCTCCATCCGGCCTCCTGAACAGACGCTCCCGACTCACGGAGGTGACAAATGAAAGACCATCCGTCAGGCGTACCACAACCCTGTCCGACTCAGCAAGACCCTCCACCGGCACCAGAAGCGTATAGTTCATCACCACAGGCTGCCTGATTTCCCCGTCGTGCAGAACAAGGGTCATGTCCAAATCAAGTCGGCTGACGAGGGGATTTCCAACGGCGAATTCCACCGGGCGCAGAAAACACAACTGGCCGCCGTCCTCAGCCGGAGCCGTATATATCGGATTAGCTGTTGCGCAGGATGCAAAAACAAGGCAGGCCACACCCGCCATACCAGCAAGCAAGACATTTCGCAAACAAATTCCTCCATTGCAAAGAAAAGCAGGCTGCGGAGAAAGGACACACAGCCTGCCGGACAAAAAAATCTTAGTTTCCCGTAACGATTGTTGTCACCTTTGTCATAATGTAGTAGTTCTCAATCTTCTGGTCAACGGTGGAAATTGAAGAGATTCCGCCGTTCTGTGCCGCAGTCTGGATGCTCACGTCTCCACCTCCCAGGGGAATTCCGAAGGCAGGACCACCGAACAGGAAGGTTGCGCTAGACTCGCCCACCTTTGAGCCGACGGGATTGCTTGTTGCCCCCACAGGAGTCACGGTTGTGCATCCAACCAAAACCAAGAGTGCCGCCAGGGCACCTACTGCTACAATCTTTTTCATTGTATCATCTCCTTTCCATACATGTTTCATGTATGTTATAAATTATATTATAATGATATGCTTATAATATATTATTGTCAAGCAGGAAGATAGTTGAAAATTGGGGAATTTGCGGAAATTCAAAACAGGCAAGAAAGGCGGTCAAAAAGCGGATACAATCCGGGATGCCAAGGAAGGACAGCGTGATTTGAGCAAAAAAAAATCAGCACCTCTATATTGAGATGCGGACTGTTCCTTACAACGCAGAAAGGGCTTACAGAGAGTCTTCGAAGTCGGCCGGAATCTCTTTGCCAGCTTTTCCTGCCAGTCGGAGGTGGGGGCAAGACGGCCAAAGAAGAAGCACAGGCTGGCCGGCTCCTCCACGGCGGAATCCTTTGAGTAAAGTCCAATCAAAAAATAGGGAGCAACAACAGCTGCCACGGTAAAGAGTACAGCCACGCCAGTAGCCAAGGTCAAGGCAAGCCCCAAGGTTCACCGAATTCCAGGAATATCTTTTTTTCCCCAATACTGGGCCATAAAGATTGCCGCCCCGGAGGAAATGCCAAAGAGCACCATGTTCAATAGAAAAAAGATTTGGTTTCCCAGCCCCACGGCGGCAATGGCCACGGAACCCAGCCGCCCCACTATAACCGTGTCCAGCATGTTCACCAATGACTGCATCAGGTTCTGCAGGATGATGGGCAGGGCGATGGTGAGCAAGATACGGAAAAAATGGGGCGGAAGCAGATGCTGTTTTGTCACGGGGAACTCCTTGTGGCTAGGGGCATTCTACCACGTTGGTGCGGGAAATGAAAGTGCGGGCAATCTACGACGGGCAGGAGCTGGAGGAGCTTCCCAGCATGAGGCGGCGGGCGGAGCGCTACGGCCTTGTGGTCATGTGTTTGTTGCGGATTTGATGTAGGTCTCGTTGACAAATACTTTTTTTCTGTATAGTAATATATGTCGAGTCACCCGTAACCAATCGGGACTGGGCAGCCAACTAATCCCGCCAGCCGTGGCGGGATTTTTTTTCACTTTCCCCTCACAGCGTCGGCTGGTTTTCCGTCAAACAAAAAATGAAAAGAGAAAGCCTGAAAGATTTTTACAACCTGCACAAGGATTGATACACTGAAAGTGACAGACTTGATTTTGAAATGTTGTACGAACCAGTAGGATGGATTTGCGGTTTTTTTCAGGAACAAAATTGCGAACTAAACTTGACACGATCGCCTTTTTTTGACGAAGAATCCTGTAAAATGAGCTTTCGCTCGCTAAATATACACCTTCATCAAGTAAGATATGATAGATTTCATGAGGATTTGAGTCCTTGAACCTTGCTGAGCAACAGCCCCTATAAATTTCATCACATTTTTCTTGAGCTAGTTTTCTGGGAACTGATTTTTTTGCTCCTGCTCTCAAGTCTTTCGTGCCATTCTTGTTCCACCTCTGTAGCGTCCTCTGTG
>JALFGI010000026.1 GCA_022777455.1 Clostridiales bacterium
CTATGGCTCCCGGGCAGGGGACGTGAGCTGCTTTGATCCCGGCGTTCTGGTGGAGGGCAGCCGGGTATACCTGTACACCGGCTTTGCCCCCGGCCCGGGGTGGCTGTATGACCAGCTTTCCAAATCCCACCGCCGGATGGAAGGGGCCTACTGCACCGCGCTGGAGCCGGATATGATTACGGTGCGGCGGGAGCCGGTATTGGTGGCCCCCAGCGTGTGGAACGAAGCAGGCACCGGCTTTGAAGGCCATGCTTTCTTCGAGGCCAGCAGCATCCGGAAAATCGGCGGTCTTTACTATTTCGTCTATTCCTCCATTCTCAGCCATGAGCTGTGCTATGCCGTGAGCCGGTTCCCAAACCGGGGCTTCCGCTTCGGCGGCACCCTGGTGAGCATTGGCGACATCGGCCTGAAGGGAAACACCGAAGCCCTGAACTACACCGGCAACACCCACGGCGGCATGGTGGAGCTGAACGGCCAGTGGTACATCTTCTACCACCGGCAGACCAACAAGCAGTGCTGTGCCCGGCAGGGCTGCGCAGAGCCCATCACCATCCGCCCGGACGGCTCCATTCCTCAGGCCGAGCTCACCAGCTGCGGTCTGAACGGCGGTCCCCTGGCCGGAACCGGCCGATATGAGGCCCGCATTGCCTGCAACCTGGGGTATGGAGAACCCTGCTATGGCTACCTTGCCGTCCACGAGGCGGACACCCTTCATCCCTATTTCACCCAATGCGGCAAGGACCGGGAGGACAATCCCGACCAGTATATTGCCAACATGGCCAATGGGGCCTGGTGCGGCTTCAAATATTTCGCCTTTGACGGACAGACCCGCATCCGGATCACCACCCGGGGAACCGCCCGGGGCATCCTGGCCGTCTCCACCGCCAGGAACGCACTTCCCTTCGCCGCTGTGCCCATCTCCCCCTCCCAGGACTGGGCCCAGTCCACCGCCGCCTTCCCCGCCCTCCGGGGAACCCTGCCTCTGTTCTTCACCTTCCAGGGAGAGGGGACCATGGACTTTTGGGGATTTGAAACGTGCTAGCCCTGCAAAGGCAAATTTATGAAGCGGCTCCGCCCAGCCAAACAGAATCTATCCAAAAACGGGCTGCCTCTGTTTTGGAGGCAGCCCGCTGTTGATGCTGGAAGATGATTGTGTGTATTGCCCGGGGTCCGCTGGAACCTTGGTCAGGAATCGGTTAAGCCGGTTTGGCTACCAGGAAGCACATGTCGTTGGGCTCCCCGCTTTCCTCACTGAAGAAATTGTAGAAGGTAAAGTTATACAGAAAACGCTCGGCGCTGTAGATGCCGTATCCGTCCTGGTTGTGGTCGGTGGTATCATAGGGGTCTGCCACGATGATGACATCATCCTGGGTGGTCTCCGTGCCCATGGTATCATAGCCGATGATAACCTGCCAGTGTCCGCCCCAGTCGTTCCAGCCGATGGCAATGGGATTCCCCTGGGCCAGGGTGTCCCGGATAAAGTCGAAGGTGAACACATCGTACACCTGTTCCCCGCAGTCCAGGGTGGAATACACCTCGAATCCGCCCACGCCCTGGAACATCTCCACCATCTGGGACATGGAGGTGGCACCGGGGGTCAAGCCGTTGCTGCGGTACTGGGCCAGGGTCTGCTCGTTGTAATCCCCCCGCATCCCGTACCACTCCAGCATCATCAGTGCGCTGCTGACGCCGCAGCTCCATTCACTGGTCTGCTGCTGGGTCTTGAAATGGGTCAGGATGGTCAGGCTGTCGGTGGATTCCAGGTTGTAGAAATCCGGGGCCTTGAAATAGGGGCTGTCCGTATGATCGCCCTGGCGCTCCACACTGTCCGCGCCGTCCTCCGGGCTTAGATCGCAGGAATAGGGAATTTTCATTTCATCTGAATAGGGATCGGCTTTGGCCGACTGGAAGCAGCCAGCCAGAAGGGCAAAGCCCAAAGTTAGTACAAGAGAAAATACAATTATTTTTTTCATCGTTTTGTCACTCCATTTTCACAACAAAAAAGTAATTGTACTTGTTGAACAAACCCGCCATATCTTGTATTATTTATGATTGGACAGGACACCTGTCCTCCCTTTATTTATCCAATATTCCGGTGGTTTTCTGAGTCTATATAGTAATTTGTCTTTCGCTGGAAAACCAGATGGGAACGGTCTACTTTTACTACTCTCGTGCTGTTTTCACAAGTACGTCCTGCAAACGCAGGCAGTGAGACTCCAACAGAAGATGCGTTCCGCCGCGGGCCCTCCTTCCTTCCGGTAATGCAATCCACAACGGGAACATTTTACCGATTTCTTCCAGAAATACAAGTGTTTTTTCGCTCATGTACAAAATAACAGCCCAACAACCTTCGGGCGTTGATCCCAGGGCAGTTCAGAATTGATTTCATCAATGACATGAATTGCTCTATATACCTGGAGAAATTGTAATTTAGCTACCGGAACCGACGCACCCCTTGGCTCCCCCTTTGGGGGAGCTGGCTGCCCCGTAAGGGGCAGACTGAGAGGGCATCATAGCTATCTCGACTGCCATTATCTTACCGCGGTACCCTCTCAGTCAGCCTGTTCGGCTGACAGCTCCCCCAAAGGGGGAGCCAAGGGGTGAGTCGATTCCGGTACGCCAAACAACAATTGATCGTTTTTCCGTCCTCTATTCATTTTTACCGATTATCACCCCTGAGAAAATGCGGAAACTGGCGTTTATTTTCATTGCAAACCATGGTCAAATAGGTTATAATACTACATTATTCAAAAGGGGCTTCCCCTTTCCCATTCAAGAAACGAAAGAGAGGATGTTTTTGATATGGCAGAAATTACCGAAAGCAAAAACTTTATCCATGCTTTTATCGATGAGGATATCGCCCCCGGCGGGCAGTTTGAGGGCAGAACCGTGCACACCCGGTTCCCGCCGGAGCCCAACGGCTATCTGCATATCGGCCACTGCAAGGCCCTGATCATCGACTTCGGCACCGCCGAGAAATACGGCGGCCTGTGCAACCTGCGCATGGACGACACCAATCCCACCAAAGAGGACGTGGAGTTCGTGGAGGCCATCCAGGAGGACATCCACTGGCTGGGCTTCGACTGGGGTGACCGGTTCTTCTACGGCTCCGACTACTTTGAAAAGGACTACGAATACGCCGTGGAGCTGATCAAAAAGGGCCTGGCCTACGTCTGCGAGCTGACCCCCGAGCAGTTCAAGGAATACCGGGGCGACGTAAACACCCCCGCCGTCTCCCCCTACCGGGACCGGCCCATTGAGGAGAGCCTGGACCTTTTCGCCCGGATGCGGGCCGGAGAATTTGAGGACAACAAGTACACCCTCCGGGCCAAGATTGACCTGGCCTCCGGCAATTTCAACATGCGCGACCCGGTGCTCTACCGCATCCGCCACATGCACCACCACCGCCAGGGGGATAAGTGGTGCATCTACCCCATGTACGATTTTGCCCACCCCATCCAGGACGCCCTGGAGGGCATCACCCACTCATTGTGCTCCCTGGAATTTGAGAATCACCGGCCCCTGTACAACTGGGTGGTGGAGAACGTATCCGTGCCCTGTCATCCCCGTCAGATTGAGTTTGCCCGACTGGGCATCGACCACACCGTGCTGAGCAAGCGTTATCTGCGGGCGCTGGTGGAGCAGGGCTATGTGGACGGCTGGGATGACCCCCGGATGCCCACCCTCTGCGGCATGCGCAGAAGAGGCTTTACCCCCGCTTCCATCCGCAACTTCTGTGAACGGGTGGGCGTGGCCAAATCCGACAATACCATTCCTCTGGCTTTCCTGGACTTCTGCCTCCGGGAAGATCTGAACGAGACCGCCCAGCGTGTGATGGCTGTCCTGAAGCCCGTGAAGCTGACCATCACCAACTACCCCGAAGGCAAAACCGAGACCATGGTGGTGGAGAACAATCCCAACCGTCCTGAGGACGGCAGCCGGGAGATTACCTTCTCCCGGAATCTGTGGATTGAGGCGGACGACTTCCTGGCCGAGCCCATCCCCAAGTATAAGCGGCTGTACCCCGACGGCCCCGAGTGCCGCCTGAAGGGCGCTTACGTGATCAAGTGCACCGGCTGTGTAAAGGACGAAAACGGCAATGTGGTGGAAGTGCTTGCCACCTACGACCCGGATTCCAAGGGCGGCGATCCTGCCGACGGGCGCAAGATCAAGGGCGCCACCATCCATTGGGTGGATGCCGCAACTGCCGTGGATGCCGAAGTGCGTCAGTACGAGAATCTGTTCCAGGCCGCAAGTCCCGATACCTCTTCCATGGAGACTCTGGTGAAAGACCTGAACCCCAACTCCCTGGAGGTGCTCACGGGCTGCAAGGTGGAAGCCTCCCTGGCCGGCGCCAAGGCCCCCACCTCTTACCAGTTCATGCGCCAGGGCTACTTCTGCCCCGACAGCAAGGACTGCGCTCCCGGCCGTCTGGTGTTCAACCGCTCCGTCAGCCTGAAGGACAGCTTCAAGCCCGGAAAATAATCCTACCCTTGCCCCACGGTTTCCCCCGTGGGGCAATTTCTGTGAAGGGACGCATAGGCTTCAATGACAACCGCGCCCACTGTAGGGGAAATACACGCCACCCGGGCGTCAAATTCCATATTGTACGTTCCTCCAAAATATGCTACAATCACTCCAGGAAAATAATGCACCCCGCCCAGGGTGGGGATCAGGAAAGGACGGAATTTATGAAAGTATTGATGATCAACGGTTCTCCCCATGCCAGCGGCAACACCGCCATTGCGCTGGAAGAAATGGTGAAGGTTTTCGTCCAGGAGGGCATTGAGACGGAGCTGGTGCAGGTGGGCCACCGGGCCATCCGGGGCTGCATCGGCTGCCGCAGCTGCGCTCAGACGGGCAAATGCGTGTTCGACGACGCAGTGAATGAAACCGCCAAGAGCTTCCAGGAGGCTGACGGCCTGGTGGTGGCCTCCCCGGTGTATTATGCCAGCGCCAACGCCACCCTCATCGCCTTCCTGGACCGGCTGTTCTTCTCCACCTCCTTCGACAAAACCATGAAGGTGGGCGCCAGCGTGGTGGTGGCCCGGCGGGGCGGATTGTCCGCCACCTTCGACGAGCTGAACAAGTATTTCACCATCTCCGGCATGCCTGTGGCCTCCAGCCTGTACTGGAACAGCGTCCACGGCCAGATGCCCGGTCAGGCCGCTGAAGATGCGGAAGGCCTGCAGGTCATGCGGGAGCTTGCCCGGAACATGAGCTTCCTCATGAAGAGCATCGCCCTAGGCAAGGAAAAGTACGGTCTGCCCGAAACGGAACCCCGGGTGTTCACCAATTTCATCCGATAATCGGGAGGTGCTTACAAATGAGCGTCAATCCGTTCTTCCCGGAAATTCACCGGAACTTTGGCTTTGGCTGCATGCGCCTGCCCCTGGTGGGCGAGGAAGTGGACCTGGCGCAGACAAAGGAAATGGTGGACTTTTTCCTTGAAAACGGCTTCAACTATTTCGACACCGCCCACGGCTATTTGGGGGGCCGCAGTGAAACCGCACTGCGGGAGTGCCTGGTGGCGCGCCATCCCCGCAGCAGCTACATCCTGACCAACAAGCTCTCCACCCACTTCTTCCGGAAGGAGGAGGAGATTCTGCCTCTGTTCCGGCAGCAGCTGGAAGCCTGCGGGGTGGATTACTTCGACTTCTACCTGATGCACGCCCAGGACGGTGCCATCTTTGCCAAATACAAAAAGTGCCACGCCTACGAAATCGCTCTGAAGCTGAAGGAGGAGGGCAAAATCCGTCACTTCGGCATCTCCTTCCACGACAAAGCCCATGTGCTGGACCAGATTCTTACGGAGTATCCCCAGATCGAGGTGGTGCAGATTCAGTTCAACTACGTGGACTACGAGGATGCCTCCGTGGAGAGCCGGAAGGTCTACGAGGTGTGCGAAAAGCACGGCAAGCCCGTGATCGTCATGGAGCCCGTAAAGGGCGGCAGTCTGGTGAATCTGCCCGAGGCTGCCCAGCAGGCCCTGGACGCGGTGGGTAACGGCATGAGCAACGCCTCCTACGCCATCCGCTTTGCCGCCGGCTTCCCCAACATGTGCATGGTTCTCTCCGGCATGAGCAATATGGAGCAGATGAAAGACAACGTGAGCTTCATGAAGGACTTCCGGCCTCTGAGCCAGCAGGAGCGGGCGGCAGTGGACAGGGTGTGCGAGATTTTCCACTCCATGAACATGATTCCCTGCACCGGCTGCCACTACTGCGTGCTGGACAACGACTGCCCGAAGAAAATCCAGATTCCCGAGCTCTTCGCCTGCTACAACGAGAAGACCATCTTCAAGAGCTGGAACCAGGATTATTACTACGGCAATATCCTCACCCGGGACCACGGCAAGGCATCCGACTGCCTGGAGTGCGGCAAATGCGAGAAAATCTGCCCCCAGCACCTGCCCATCCGAACGCTTCTGAAGGACGTGGCAAAGGAATTTGAGAAGTAATTCCTCCCTGCCATTGGGATACCATTCAAACAACAGGACCTCTCCGTTCGGAAAAGGTCCTGTTGTTTTTATGATCCTGGGAAAGGCAGGGCGCTTCACCCCACTGCGCACCGGGCTGGTGTGTTCTTCGTGCTGTTTTACCACAAAATCTTCGCCGTGACCTTTGACGAGCCCTTTGCCCGGGCGGTGGGCACCCGGGTGGATGGTTACA
>JALFGI010000049.1 GCA_022777455.1 Clostridiales bacterium
CGGCCCTGTGGGCATCGTGCAGATGATGACCGAGACCAGCGCCCGGTCCTCCAGCTTGTACTATGCCTTCCTGAATATGCTCAGCTTTGGCGGCCTGATTTCCGTGAACCTGGGCATTATGAACCTGCTGCCCATCCCCGCTCTGGACGGCGGCCGGTCCCTGGGCGTGGTGCTCACCGCCCTGGTAGAGGGCATCACCCGGAAGAAAATCAATCCCAAATACGAGGGCTATATCCACGGCGCGGGCATGATCGCGCTGCTGGCGCTGATGGCCCTGATCATGTTTAATGATTGTTTAAGGATATTTTTGTGATCGTAAGGGGGTAAGAAAAAATGACCAGACAGATTCTTGTGGGGAATGTGCCCATCGGCGGCGGTGCCCCGGTATCCATTCAGTCCATGCTGAATACCCGCACCACGGATGTGGAGGGCTCCCTGAACCAGATCAAAAAGCTGGCCGCTGCCGGCTGTCAGATCGTCCGACTGGCGGTGCCCAACCGGGAGGCCGCCCGGGGGTTTGCCGAAATCTGCAAGGAAAGCCCCCTGCCTTTGGTGGCGGACATCCACTTTGACTACCAGCTGGCCATTCTGGCCGCCGAGGGCGGCGCCTCCAAAATCCGCATCAACCCCGGCAACATCGGCGGGGAGGACCGGGTCAAAGCTGTGGTGGATGTATGTAAAGATAAAAAGATCCCCATCCGCATCGGCGTCAACGGGGGCAGCCTGGACAAGGTTCTGTTGGAAAAATACGGCCATCCCACCCCGGAGGCACTGGTGGAAAGCGCCTTCGGGCACCTGGAGCTGCTGGAAAAGCAGGGGTTCTACGATACCTGCGTGTCCATGAAGTCCTCCACCGTGCCCAACATGGTGGCGGCGGCCCGGCTCTTCCGGAGCAAATGTGACTATCCTCTGCACATCGGTGTGACGGAAACCGGCCCGGTGCGCCAGGGCCTGATCAAATCCGCCATGGGCATCGGCGCCCTGCTGCTGGACGGCATCGGCGATACCCTGCGGGTCAGCCTGACCGACGACCCGGTGGAGGAGGTTTACGCCGCCAAGGACATCCTGAAAGCCGCCGGACTGCGTAAGGAGGGCGTGGACATCATCTCCTGCCCCACCTGCGGCAGAACCCGCATCGATCTCATTGGCCTGGTGAACAAGGTGGACGAGGCCCTGAAGGACTGCCAAAAGCCCATCACCGTGGCGGTCATGGGCTGCATCGTCAACGGTCCTGGAGAAGCCCGAGAAGCGGATATCGGCATCGCCGGGGGCGACGGCTGGGGTACCATCTTTGAAAAAGGTGAACAGGTTGCCAAGCTCCCCTATGACGAATTGCTCCCCGCCCTGCTGGAACGGATCGAGAAACTTTAACCCAGCCACTGTAGGGGAGGCTCTTAGCCTCCCGCGCAGTATCATCCCACGATCATAACCTGGGTTGGGCGAAGAAAGTACCTTGTTCCGATATGACCGTGGGGAGGCGTTTCGCCTCCCGTTTCTGCCACGAAATCGGGGAGGGGAAACCCGTCCCCTACGCGTCTGGACGAATCGCATACCATTCAACGGAACACTCAGGAATCGTTGCCTGGCGGGCGGCTACGATCCTCCACTACAGTGGGCCGGGCGGTGATTGATGCCCGATACCATGCAACATAAAAAAGAAATACTATGAAACAAACCGTTTATTTACTGGATATGTTTTCGGACTATGAGCCGCCTGAGGGGATTCGAGCTGCCCTTTCTCAGGCGGCCATTGTTGCTGCGGATATTCACGCGGAAAACCGCAGTGTCCACGTGGCTGCTCACAGTCCGGAATATCTTTCCCGGCGGATTCTGGACAGGGTGGAGCAGGACATTGCCGGCCTTTACGGCCTGGCCCATGCGGAGATCACCGTGACCCACCCGGAGACGGAGCTGCAGAAAATTGAGCCCGAGGAGCTGATGATGCTGTTCGTCAGCCGCAATTCCATGACCCGGGGGTCTCTGGCCGGGGCCAAGTGGACCTGGGAAGGGGAGAACCTCACCGTCCATCTCCGGGCCAACGGCAAGGCCGCCATTGAGGAACTGATTCCCCAGGTGCAGACCGCCCTGCGGGAGCGTTTTGCCGCCCCGGTGACCATCCGGGTGGAGGCGGGCAGCGACCTGGCGGGCAAGGCTCTGTTCGACGCTGTGGATTCCATGCGCCAGACTGCCATCGAAACCTATCCCACGGTCCAGGCCAGGCAGCAGGCGGCTGCCCCCAAGGCGGTGCAGGAGAGCCCCACCTTCTACGGCAAGCCCTTCCGGGGCAACGCCGTGGCCATGAAGGATATGTCCATGGACATGGGTACCATCATCGTGGAGGGCAAGGTCTTTGCCATCGACCACAAGGAGCTGACCAAGCGCAACGCCTATGTGGTGAAATTCGACATGACGGACAACACGAATTCCATTCGGGTCAGCCGATTCCTGGAGGCCAAGGAGGCCAAACCCATCATCGAAAATGTGCAGATCGGCTCCGTGCTCCGGGTTCAGGGCAAGCTCATCGAGGACCGGTTTGAAAACGACATGGTGCTCAAGCCCTACGCCATGATGCCCGGTTCCATGCCGAAACGGAAGGACCTGGCCGTGGGCGAAAAACGGGTGGAGCTGCACCTGCACACCACCATGAGCAATATGGACGCCCTGACAGAAACCGCCGCCGCGGTGAAGCAGGCTGCCGCCTGGGGTCACAAGGCCATCGCCATCACCGATCACGGTGTGGCTCAGTCCTTCCCCGATGCCATGAAGGCCGCTTCCAAGGCCAAGGTGGCTGGCACTGACCAGAATATTAAAATCCTCTATGGCTGCGAAGGGTATTATGTCAACGATGTGGATGACCGCATCGTGGTCCACGGCAGCCAGGAGATGGACTTCGACGAAGAATATGTGGCCTTCGACCTGGAGACCACCGGTCTGAGCTCCCGGACGGACACCATCATCGAAATCGGCGCGGTGATTCTCAAGCGAGGGGTGGAAGTCGACCGGTTTCAGACCTTTGTGGACCCGGAGCGCCCCCTGGATAAGAAAATTGTGGAACTCACCGGCATTTCCCAGGAGATGTTGGTGGGTGCCCCCAAGCTGGAAGAAGTCCTGCCCAAATTCCTGGAATTCATCGGCGGCCGGGTGCTGGTGGCTCACAACTCCGATTTTGACACCGGTTTTATCCGGGCTGCCTGCGCCAAGCTGGGGTATGAATACAGCTTTACGGCGGTGGATACCCTGATTCTGGCCCAGAACATGCTGCCCCAGCTGAACAAATTCAAGCTGGACATTGTGTCCAATGCTCTGAGTTTACCGGACTTCAACCACCACCGGGCCGGGGACGACGCCATGACCTGCGGACTGATCATGGACCGGCTGATGAAGAAGATGGAGGAGGAGCTGGACATCCACACCCTCCAGGCGGTGAACCCGGCCATGGTGTCCCTGCGCTCCAAGGGCCGCATCACCGACCGCCATGCCCGGCACATCATTCTCTTTGCCAAGAACCAGGTGGGATTGCGGAATCTTTACCACCTGATTTCCGATTCCAATCTGAAATACTTCAAGCGGGTACCCCGGATGCCCAAGTCTGAAATCCTGGCCATGCGGGAGGGGCTGATCATCGGCTCCGCCTGCGAGGCGGGCGAGCTCTTCCAGGCCATTCTGGACGGCAAGAGCGAGGACGAGCTGAAGCGCATCGCCTCATTCTACGATTATCTGGAGATTCAGCCCCTGGCCAACAACCGTTTCATGCTGGAAAAGGGGCTTGCCAAGGACGAGGAGGACCTGCGCAACTACAACCGCACCGTGGTCCGCCTGGCAGATGAATTGGGCAAGCTGGTGGTGGCCACCGGCGACGTCCACTTCCTGAACCCGGAGGACGAGATCTTCCGCCATATCCTGCTTGCCACCAAGGGGTTCGAGGACGCAGACAAGCCAAACCCCCTGTATTTCCGCACCACGGACGAAATGCTTCAGGAATTCAGCTATCTGGGGGAGGAGAAGGCCTATGAAATTGTGGTCACCAACCCCAACAAGATCGCCGATATGTGCGAGAGCCTGCGGCCCGTGCCCCACAACCTGTTTGCCCCCAAGATCGAAAACTCCGTGGAGGACCTGAAGCGCCTGGTTTACGGCAAGTTCCGAAGGCTCTATGGGGACAATCCTCCGGAGCTGATGACCAAGCGCGTGGAAACGGAGCTTCACGACATCATCAACTGTCATTACGACGTGATTTACATGTCCGCCCAGAAGCTGGTGCAGAACAGCCTGGAGCATGGCTACCTGGTTGGCTCCCGGGGCTCCGTTGGCTCCTCCATCGTGGCCTACATGTCCGGCATCACCGAGGTGAATTCCTTCCCGCCCCACTACCGCTGCCCCAATCCGGAATGCAAATTCTCCACCTTCGACGTGCCCAAGGGCTATGGCTGCGGCGCGGACCTGCCGGACGCGGTGTGCCCCAAGTGCGGCACCAAATTTGAAAAGGACGGCTTCAACATCCCCTTTGAAACCTTCCTGGGCTTCGGCGGCGACAAGGTGCCGGATATCGATCTGAACTTCTCCGGCGAATACCAGGCCAAGGCCCACGCATATTGTATTGAGATGTTCGGCAAATCCCACGTGTTCCGGGCGGGCACCATCGGCACCGTGGCGGAAAAGACTGCCTTCGGTTATGTGAAAAAGTACCTTTCCGAGCGGGGAAAATCTGCCAACCGGGCGGAGGAAGCACGTCTTGCCGCCGGCTGCGTGGGCGTCCGCCGCACCACGGGCCAGCACCCCGGCGGCCTGGTGGTCATCCCCCAGGAAAATGAGATCTGGGATTTCTGCCCGGTGCAGCATCCCGCCGACGATCCCAACGCCGACCAGATCACCACCCATTTTGAATACCACTCCATGGAGGAAAACCTCTTAAAGCTGGATATGCTGGGCCATGATGACCCCACCATGATCCGCATGATGGAGGACATGACCGGAGTGGACGCCAAGAAAATCCCCCTGGACGACAAGCGCACCATGTCCATCTTCACCTCCTCCAAGGAGCTGGGCTATGAGAATGATCCCATCCTGGGTCCCACCGGCGCCGTGGCCATCCCGGAGTTCAACACCAAGTTCACCCGGGGCATGCTGCTGGATACTATGCCCACAAGGTTTGATACCCTTCTCCGGCTTTCCGGCTTCTCCCACGGCACCGACGTGTGGCTGGGCAACGCCAAGGATCTGATCACCTCCAAAACCGCCACGGTTGACCAGGCCATCGGCTGCCGTGACGACATCATGATCTACCTGATCTCCTGCGGGATGCCGGAGAAGCGCTCCTTCAAAATCATGGAGGCGGTGCGAAAGGGCAGGGGACTGCCGGAGGGTGCGGAGCAGGAGATGATCGATGCCGGCGTGCCAGACTGGTACATCGGCTCCTGCAAGAAGATCAAGTATCTCTTCCCCAAGGCCCACGCCGTGGCCTATGTCATGATGGCTTTCCGCATTGCCTGGTTCAAGGTCTACCACCCTCTGGCCTTCTATGCGGCCTATTTCTACCGCCGCAGCCAGAAGGGCGGCTTTGATGCCGTGCTGATGACCGGGGGCAAGGAGTCCGTCATGGCCAACATCGACGCCATTGAGCATAACGAAAACGCCACCGACAAGGACGAAGACCTGCTGACCACCATGGAGGTTGTGTATGAATACTACCTCCGGGGCTTCGAATTCCTGCCCATCGACATTTACAAAAGCCACGCCACCAAATTCCTGATTCAGGACGGCAAGCTCCTGCCCCCCTTCGTATCCATTTCCGGCCTGGGCGAAAACGCCGCCTGGGACCTGATGAACGGCCGGGAGGGCAAGACCTTCCTGTCCATTGAAGAGGTGGCCCTGGCCTGCCCCAAGGTGTCCAAAACCCACATCCAGATGCTGAAAGACGCCGGTGCCTTCGGCAGCCTGCCGGATACCAGCCAGATCAGCCTGTTCTGATTTGCTGTTTCGTTCGTAGGGCGGGGGCAGAAAACAGCACTACGAAATATGTTTCAAAATTACAATATACCGTTCTGCGGAGGAAAGGGAACCTGCGCGGGAATTTTTAAATGGAGGTATGAAAAATGAGCATCATCGGCAATATTTTTTGGTTCATCTTCATCGGCCTGATTTCCGGTTTGGGCTGGATCCTGGCGGGTGTCCTTTGCTGCATCACCATTGTGGGAATCCCCCTGGGGCTGCAGAGCTTCAAGATGGCGGGCCTGACCTTCTGCCCCTTCGGCAAGGAGGTAGTTTATGGCGGCGGCGCGGTGTCCTTCCTGGCAAACGTGCTGTGGATTCTTTTCTTTGGCTGGGAGCTGGCGGTATATTACCTGGTGATGGGGCTTGTGTGCTGCGTCACCATCATCGGCATCCCCCTGGGACTGCAAAGCTTCAAAATGGCGAAACTCGCGCTGATGCCCTTCGGCGCATACGTCCGGTAAATACCAACTGCCACCCCGGGAAACCGGGGTGGCAGTTTTGCGCAAATCCTCCTCGAAAATCTTTGCGAACTTTGAATCATAGTCCGGTATAAAAATTGTGAATAATGCTTGATCTCTTTTCTGATTTTTTATTGAATTATTTGGAAGAATGATGTAAAATGATTAGGCTGAGGATTTTTAGAGTTTTAATCAGCTTTTGAAGCATCACGGGCTTTCATTCCGGAATACCTGCCTGCCATTTCCCCATAACGACAATGGTAATTCCGGATCTGGGAGCGTTGAGATCATAAAGGATGGTGACGGCTATATGCAGCTGGATACTGAGAAATATACAAGGTCGTATCGGATAAAAAGACGCTGGCATCAGGTGGTAACCTGCCTGGCGGCAGTGGTGGTGTTCTGTATCACCTACGCGCTGATCCTCCCTGCCATCACGATGGAAAGTCAGTGCGTTCTTCCGGAGCATACTCATACCGATGAATGCTACACCCAGGTGACCCAGGTGGAGAAGCTGGCTCCGGTGTGCTCCGCGGATACTTTGGGAATCCACCGGCATACCGGAGGGTGCTATGATGGAAGCGGTAATCCGGTGTGCGGCTATGCCGACTTCGTGGTTCACTACCATGATGCCGCCTGCCGGGACGAAAACGGCGCCCTTTGGTGCCCGCTGCCCCAGGTCAGCACCCACACCCATGGGGAAGCCTGCTATTTCTTCCCGGAGATTCAGCCGGTACATGTCCATACGGAGGATTGCTATACCCTGGAGCGGGGCGCGCTGATCTGCACGGAGTCCACGGAGCCCCAGCATATCCATACCGAAGATTGTTACAGTGAAACTGCTACCCTGGTGTGCATGTCCGCCGAAAGCCAGGGCCATGCCCACGGGGATGGCTGCTATGACGAAGCGGGAAGCTTGATTTGCGGTTTGGAGGAATCCCAGGGCCATATCCACGGCGAAGGCTGCTATGAGATTTCCCGGGAGCTGGCTTGCGGCCAGTCGGAGGAACCGGCCCATGCGCACACGGACGAGTGCTGCCAGTGGGAGCAGGTCCTGATCTGTGAGCAGCCTGAGGTGGAACAGGAGCCAGCCGAGCCGGTGCTGATCTGTGAAAGACGGGAAATCGCGCTGCATGAGCACACGGCGGCCTGCTTCGGTGGCTCGGGCAATCTGGTTTGCGGAAAGACCCAGGTTTTGGCCCATCAGCATACCGACGCCTGCTTTGGAATGATTACGGTGCCTTTGGATACCCAGACGCTGACCTGCACCAATACGGAGGAAGACCATGTCCACGGCCCCCGCTGCTATGGCACCTGGGAGCTCACCTGCGGCCAGCAGGAGCACACCCATACCGAGGAATGCACCCCCCACCGGGAGCCGGAGGAACCGGAAGAATCTGAGGAACCGGAAGAATCCGAGGAGCTCGTAGAGCCGGAAGAACCCGAGAAACCGGAAGAATCCGAGGAACTCGTAGAGCCGGAAGAACCCGAGAAACCGGAAGAATCTGAGGAACCCGAGGAATCCGACGAGCCCGAGGAATCCGACGAACCTGAGGAATCCGGCGAGCCGGAGGAATCCGATGAGCCCGAGGAATCCGACGAGCCGGAGGAATCCGACGAACCCGAGGAATCCGACGAACCGGAGGAATCCGACGAGCCCGAGGAATCTGACGAGCCCGAGGAATCCGACGAGCCCGAGAAGTCCGACGAACCTGAGGAATCCGACGAACCTGAGGAATCTGATGGACCTGAGGAATCCGATGAACCCGAGGAATCCGACGAACCCGGGGAGCCCAATGAACCTGAGGAATCCGACGAGCCCGAGGAATGCGACGAGCCCGAGGAATCCGACGAACCCGAGGAATCCGACGAACCTGAGGAATCCGATGAATCTGAAGAATCCGAGGAGCCGGAACTGCCCGAATGGACAGCCCCGTCGGGACTTCCGGTGATGGGCGCTGCCTATGCCGTACCGGGCCCCATGCAGGAATATGCCGTGATGCTTCTGGCGGAAGATTCGACAGACACAACGGATTCAACAGACACAACAGACACGACGGAAACAACCGATCCGCTGCCTGTGGAAAGTTATATTACCGACGCAACACTCTATTACCGTACCGATGAAAATGCGGCGTGGGTTGATGTAACCGACGCAACGAATATTCCCGGCGACGCGGATTTCAAGCTGGAAATTGACTACGAAAATGTCCCCATTGATGCTCTTCTGGCTGCCGGTGGGAAGATGACCTATACACTGCCGGAGCTGCTGCGCAACGCCACGGCCAACGGCAGCATCACCAGCGGAACCACTGCGGTGGGCACCATCACGGTGGAAGGCGGTACGGTCACCCTTGCCTTTAATCCCAACTGGCTGGCACAGCAGAAGACGGAGACGAATACCGTTATTAAAGGCGACTTCTTCGTGGAAGCGGAGGTGGATCTGTCTCAGATTGAAGATGAGAATCCGGGACAGATTGTGATCGGCGGAATCAAGATCGACATTGATTTTGATGGTGACATTGTCGCCAAATACGGAAATGTGGACCTGACCAAAACCGTCTCCGCCATTTCGGAGGAAAGTGACGGGGATTACCTGACCTATACCCTGACGGTCACCGCCGGTGCGGATGGCTGCCCGGAGGTCAAGGTGGTGGATGCCTTTGCCGATACCCAGTATATTGAGGAATATGTGGGGATAACCGGAACCTCCACCCAGATCGACGGCACCGGCAGCGTGTACATCGGTGGGGCGCCCACGGAGGAAATCCCCATCCCGGAGCCCGCGGGCGAAAATCCGGCGAAGCCCGGCACCCTGGTCTGGGTCATTGGTACTATGGAAGCCAACGAAACCCGGACGCTGACCTACCGGGTCAAGCTGAAGGAGGAATACACCGGCATCACTGCCAAGGGAATTCTCCAGAACACGGCGAACGTCTATTCCAAAACCTACCAGCGGGACAGCGATACCGTCACCTTCACGCCCAGCGCCGGCGCAACCATGAGTAAGGTGGCTTCCACCTTCACCTCGGATGGAAACGGCGGCGGGACCATTACCTACACCATTTGGATAAAGGCGTATGATGAAAACACTTATGTCCTGGACAATGTGAAAATTGTCGATGCCCTGGATGGCTCTCAAGGTCAAAACCCGACCTTAAGTTCGATCCGCCAATACCTATCCTATGACGAAACCTCCTTCTGTTTATTCGAAGGCGGTTCCCAAAACCAGAACGGCAGCGACGGCCTCACGAAAATCACGGAAGGAACGAAGCTGGTCATCACGGATACGAACGAGGACCAAAAATACAATGACAGCTTTTCCTATTACGTTGGCCCACTGACCCCCGGGGAAAGCAAAACGCTGACCTATACGGTGAAGGTGGAGCCCGGCGTGTTTGTGACGGCGGGGAACAAGGCGGTTCTCATCAACAATCGTGCCCGGGTTTTCTCGGATGACAGCAGAAATGACGGGAATAATCCGCTGAACGCGTATAACTCCAGCAAAACGCTGGACCGAAAAGCCTGGAGCCGCAAACTGGTGGGCGGGAAGCAGGAGACGGAAATCACCGTATCCATGACCGGCAACGCTTACGATGCCACCGGCAGCTCCGTTACACCAATTACCTCTCCCGACAGCAGCTTCACGGTACCGGCAGGCAGCTACCGGTACCAGGTGGTGGCCAACGAGGCGGGTGACTGGGACCTGTCCTCTGCGTCCTTGAAGGATTCCTTGGGCAGCCAGTACATGCAATTTGTGGGCTATGTCCAGGTGAATGCCTATACCATCAAGGCGGATGCTCCCGGCTCTGACCTGACGGACGCGGGAGCCATTGGCAATCTCAGCGCCCGCACACCCACCCAAACTGTTTGGGTAAAGGTAGACAGGAAGAGTTCCTTCAGCTTCACACCGGAGAACATTGGACTGGATGGGCCCCAAGCCTATCTTCTGACCTATTACGCCCAGCCCGTGGATATCGGCGAAATCACCCAGGTTGTGGTAAGCAACAGCTTTAACCTGTCCGGCACCGTGGGTATCGGCAACATCCAATACATGCTCACCGGAATCGGCGTCGAGGCCTCCGTCGTCGTGGAGGGCAGCAACAGCTTTGCCGCGGAAAAGCAGAGCTGGTACTACGAGGCACCCAAGGTGACCACCGGAGATTTCGCAAAAGGCGCGCTGTACTGGGTCATCAAGGTGGACGGAAAGCTCCTGCCCGAGGGAACCGCCATCAAAGATGTGACGAATGGCGCCGGAGGTTCCGTGCACAATATCCGGGGCACCTCCTTTGTAGGAGCGTACACAGCGGACTTTGGATCCACTACGTCCCTGACCGATTACACGGATATGGATTCGCTGCTGGCCAGTGGCCTGCTGACCGCATTGGGCGAAGATGCCTATACGATCACGAAGGACCACAACTCCCTGACGCTGACGCTGAACAAAAATGTCACGCTGGCAGAGGGCAGTTCCCTGTACATCATCCTGAAAACAGAGCCGAATGTGATTCCCAATGCGGATCGGGATTACTACACCTTCAACAACAAGCTGCAAAGCTCCTCCGACAGCTCTAACTGGGTGGATCATAATGTAGCCAGCAAGACCCTGTACGGCAGCGAGAATATCTTCAAGGAACTGGGCAGCACCTTCTTCTATGACGGTTCAACAATCACACAAGACAAGGTCGTCAGAGGTGGAACTGTTATTCAAAGAGAATTGCAGAAACCGGGGTACTATGCCGCATGGACGGTCAAGGTCAACTATGAGGGCAATCTGTCCGGCCGTTATCGGGTGGTGGACTACATTCCGGAGGGAATGGAGCTGGCCTACGCCCGCATCAAATGGCGCGGAGCCAGCACCCGCGGCAGCTCCGGTGCCCAAATGGTGCGGATTTCGGACCTGGGTGCCGGATGGACGGAGCACACCATGTCCGCCGGGCTGGATGGAGAAGGACCGCTGACCAGCTACTACTACACCAGCGCCGATGGAAGGCAAGTTTGCTGGGAAGTGGATAACCTGGTTGCCGGCAAGCAGAGCGACGTCTATGCGGTGGACTTCCAGGTGGTTTGCCGGGTGACGGACCCGGATGTGCTGCTGGGCAGCGCAAGCAAGTATTTCGACAATGTGGTCAGCCTGCAGAATTCCGAGGGGGATATCTTTGGCAATGACAGCAACGGCGTGACGATTGGAAGACAGACACTGTCCAAGACCGGAACCTATGACCCCGAAATCAACGGCGGCCGGTATCCCTTCCAGATCACGCTGAACGAACTGGGAGAAGACCTGGTCAGCGGTGCGGACACCATCACCCTGGTGGACGAGCTGAGCAGTACTCTGATTCTGGATACCACTTCCATTCAGGTGGTGAACACAAAGACAAACGTTGCGGTAACGAACTGGACCGCCTCTGTGGAGGGACAGACGCTGAAAATCGTCCTGCCGGACAATCTGCCTTTGACCGTTACCTATGAGGCAACCGTCAATGCCATGCCGGGCCAGACCATTGCCATCTCCAACAATGCCCATTGGGAGGGCTATATCACCCCCAGCGGCGGCAGCGTGGAGGTGAAGGAATTCAGTTATGCCACCGGCGGTACCGTGGGCGCGGATACATCTCCCAGCGTGACGGTGAAAAAGCTGGACCAGTATGATACCAGCCTGGCCCTCTCCGGCGCGGAGTTCACTCTGGTGGAGGGAACCTACGCGGATGGCACGTTTACCGCAACAGAAAACGGGCTGTCCCTCATCGGAACCACCGGCGAGGATGGCACCCTGACCTTCGGCAGGGAAAATGGTCAGACCATGACATACAACACGGTTTATTGCCTCACCGAGACGAAGGCCCCGGAGGGCTATGTGCTGGATGCCACGCCTCACTATTTTGCGGTGGCAAAGCAAAATGAAGATGGAAGCTATCCCACTTTCCCGGATGGGATAACCGTCTGGTACCAGAGCGCCAACTATCCCTATCAGGCCTATAACCACAAGGGCGAAGCCACAGTGGCAAAGGTCTTCCTGACGGCACAGGGCACAGCTGAGCAGATCTCGGGCACTTACCGCTTCGGAATCTATTCCGAGCCGAATCCCACCGGCAATCCGCTGCAGATGGTGAGCATCACCTTCCCGGGCAGCACCACGGGCACGGCGAAGTTTACCAACCTGGAACTGGGGCGCGCCTACTACATCTATGAGTTGGATGACAGAGGCAGTCCCATTCAGGGCGGCACACTGGCGGGTGTGAATGGCAATCGCTTTGTGGTGACTTACGAAAACGGCTCCATGGTAGTAATTCCTGCTGATGGAACCCCTGCCGTCATGGTCACCGTAACCAATGATGCCCGCTGCTACGAGCTCCCCGAAACCGGCGGCATGGGCACCGCTCCCTATACCGCCGGCGGTCTGGCGATACTCTTGGGCGCGGCAATGGTATACACCGGTAAAAAGCGCAGAAAAGAAAATTCATAATCCGCCAAGGCAGGAACCATTCCCGGTTCCTGCCTTTTCTTTCTGCGGGGTGCTCCCATTCAACGCATCGATCAATTGTAATTTGGCAGGCAGATACGGCAGCACCCCTTGGCTCTCCCTTTGGGAGAGCTGGCTGCCCCATAAGGGGCGCCCCTGAGAGGGCAGCATAGCTTATCTCGACTGCCATTATCTCACCGCGGTACCCTCTCAGTCAGCCTGTTCAGCTGACAGCTCCCCCAAAGGGGGCGTCGATTCCGGTACGCCAAACAACAATTTGCAAGGCTAAATTTCTCTAAACCGATTGCCTGCATTTAGAAAATGATTTGACGTTTCTCTTGTTTTGTGATATGTTATGGGAAAGAAAAGGGGAGCGTGAGGATATGGCAATCTCATCGAAAGAACTGGCGGCGCTGCTGGGGGTCTCTCCTGCGGCGGTCTCCATTGCGCTGAACGGCAAGCCGGGTATCAGCGAGGCCACCAGAGAGATGATCCTCAAAGCGGCGGAGGAACACGGCGTCCGCCGGGC
Source organism: Clostridiales bacterium (assembly GCA_022777455.1). The sequence continues at coordinate 13,442 of JALFGI010000049.1, forward strand.
AGTGCGCCGGGAGACCATCTCGGAATTCATCAATCTGCTGATCTTCAAGCGCCACGGCATGGTGTATGGTGACACCCAGTTTTTCTCCGCCGTGATGGAGGGCATCAGCAAAACCGTGGCGGAGTTAGGCTATAAGCTCCAGGTGAGCTATTTTTATGAGAATCAGAATCTGGAAGAGCAGGTGAAGGCCCTGTCGGTTTCCGATTGCGCGGGGGTGATCCTGCTGGCAACGGAAATGTGCGACGAGGACACCAAGTGGTTCGTGGGACTGGGAAAACCCCTGGTGGTGCTGGACAGCTGGTTTGAAACCTGGTGCCCGGACACCGTGGTGATCAACAACATCCAGGGTGCTTACGCCGCCACCAGATGCCTGATCGAGGCGGGACACCGGTATATCGGCCATGTGTGCTCCAGTGTGGAGATCAACAATTTCCGGGACCGCCGGGCCGGATTTCTGAAAGCCATCACCGAATCCGACGGCGAGGAGAAGAACCGCGCCTATACCACCATCTCCGTGGGCTCCACCCAGGATACCGCCTATGATGACATGAGCAAATTCCTGGACCACATTCAAAATTTGCCCACGGCCCTGTTCATGGACAACGACGTGATTGCCATCTCCTGTATGCGGGCATTGAAGGAGCACGGCTACCGCATCCCGGAGGATGTGTCCGTGGTGGGCTTTGATGACGTGCCCATGTCCTACGTCACCTCTCCCAAAATGACCACGGTCCATGTGCCCAAGGAGGCCCTGGGCCGCCATGCGGTGCAGCTCCTGCTGGACCGGATCAGAACGGGCAAACAGGACCACACTGTGAAAATCGAGATCAATACCACCCTGAAAATGCGCAACACCGTCCGCCAGATGGAAAAGCCCGGCCCCAAATGATTCCACCAAATTGTAATTTGGCGTACCGGAACCGACGCGCCACTTGGCTCCCCCTCTGGGGGAGCTGGCTGCCCCGTAAGGGGCTCACCTGAGAGGGCAACACGGTGTGTAAGGATGCTGTTGCCTTCTCTGCGGTACCCTCTCAGTCAGCCTGTTCGGCTGACAGCTCTCCCAAAGGGAGAGCCAAGGGTGCTGCAGTATCTGCCCGCCAAATTACAATTTGTCAGGATGCTGCATAAAACCGATAAGCACATAACGGAAACTCCATTTCTCCGGCAGCCGCGAAAGCGGCTGCCGGGTTTCTTTTGCCCTGACAAAAAACGGTTAGATAAATTTATAACTTATTTAGTGACTCTGGCCGCTGCAAAGGCGGAAATCTTTGTTATAAATGTACAGAAATAACGTGTTAAGAATGTAAAAAATAGAGTATTTCATATATAATCCTTGACAACGGAATTGTTTCTTGCTATAACTTTAGTATACTTTAGATGAAATTTAGATAACCAGGAGGAAAACATATGAAGCAAACATTTGGCATTATCGTTTCCACCCGTTCGTTTTTTCCCTCCCATCTGGTGAAAACCGCCAGGGATGCAGTGACCTCCCTGCTGGACCGGCTGGGCTATGACTATATCATGGTGGGAGAGAACGACACCCAATACGGCGCCATCGTCACCTACCAGGAGGCAAAGGTGTGCGCGGAGCTGTTCAAGGCCAACCGTGAAAAGATCGACGGCATCATCGTCATCATGCCCAATTTCTGCGAGGAGCTGGGCATGGCCGAGGCCATTGAGCAGGCCGGCCTGAATGTGCCCATCCTGATCCAGGCTTGCGACGATGATTTCGGCAAGCTGGACATGGCCAACCGCCGGGATGCCTTCTGCGGCAAGATCTCCCTGTGCAATAACCTGTACCAGAGAAACATTCCCTACACCCTGACCAAGCTCCACACCTGCCCCATCGACAGCCCTGAATTTGCAGAAGATGTGGTTCGCTTTGCCGGCATCTGCCGGGTGGTGAATGGCATGAAGGGTTCCCGCATTGCCATGCTGGGCGCCCGTCCCATCGCCTTCAATACCGTCCGTTACTCCGAGAAGATCCTCCAGAAGCACGGCATCAGCGTTCAGACCGTGGACTTTTCCGAGATCATCGCCGCTGCGGAGCATTATTCCGATGAGGAGAAGGTCGATGCCAAGATTCGTGAAATCTGCGCCTATGGCAATGTGGCTCCCTTCGTGGACCGCAAGCTGCTGGAGCGGCAGGCAAAGCTGTGCCTGGCCATTTCCGAGAAGGTGGAGGAGCTGGAGTGCGATGCTTCCACCGTTCAGTGCTGGGACAGCGTTGAGAACAACTACGGCTGCGCTACCTGCCTGGCCATGAGTATGATGGGCGAAAGCGGCAAGCCCTCCGCCTGCGAGAGCGACGTCACCGGCGCCATTTCCATGCTGGCTGCCTCCCTGGCTGCCCAGTCTCCCGCCGCCCTGATGGACTGGAACAACAACATCCGGGACGACCGGAACACCTGCATCAGCCTGCACTGCTCCAATTTCCCCAAGTCCTTCTTCCAGAGCGAGGTGGAGATCGAGTGCCTGGACGTCCTGGGCAGCACCCTGGGCAAGGAGAACTGCTTCGGCGCCTGCAAGGGTCAGGTTGCCGCCGGCGATATGACCTTCCTCCGGTTCACCACCGACGACTGCAAGGGTGTGCTGAAGGCCTATGTGGGTGAAGGCAGATTCCAGGAGGAAGTCATCCCCACCAAGGGCGGCGTGGCCAACTGCTATGTGGATAACCTCCAGGATCTGATGCACTACATCTGCAAGAACGGCTACGAGCATCATGTCTGCTTCGTCCGGGGCCATGTGGCCGATATTCTGGAAGAAGCCCTCACCAATTACATGGGTGTCCAGGTCTACCGCCACAATTAAGGAGGCAGCGCAATGAAGAATTTGACAGCAACCGCTCTGGAACGCCGCCTGAGCGTTCTGGAGATGGTTTACAACGGAAAGAGCGGCCATATCGGCGGCAGCATGGGCTGCATGGACATCCTCACCGTGATCTACGACGTGATGATGGACGTGGACAAGATCAAAGCTGGTGACCCGGACCGTGACCGTTTCGTAATGAGCAAAGGCCACTGCGCCGAAGCGCTGTACGCAGTGCTGGCGGATGTGGGCCTGATTGAGCGGGAAGAGCTGAAAACCTATGCCAAGTACAACACCCGCTTGGCCGAGCATCCCACCCACTCCATCCCCGGTGTGGAAGCAGCCACCGGTGCCCTGGGCCACGGCTTGTCCCTGGCGGTGGGCATGGCCTACGGTTTGAAGCAGTCCGGAAGCCCCGCCAAGGTTTACACCCTGATGGGCGACGGTGAGCAGGCAGAGGGCAGCGTATGGGAAGCGGCCATGAGTGCGGCGAAATTCAAGCTGGATAACCTCACCGCAGTGGTGGACCGGAATTATCTCCAGATTTCCGGCGGCACCGAAGAGGTGATGCCCCTGGATGATCTGGCTGGCAAGTACCGGGCCTTCGGGTTCCACACCGTGGTCTGCCAGGGCAACAACAGCGACTCCCTCATTGAAGCCTTCAGAACCCCCCACGAGGGGAAGCCCCTTGCCATCATCGCCAACACCATCAAGGGCTACGGCAGCCCCATCATGGAGAACAAGGCGGACTGGCACCATCTGATCCCCAACACGGAGCAGTATGAGATCATCAAGGCCGATCTGACCCGGAAGCTGCAGGAGGTGCGCAATGGCTAAAGTATCCTGCCGAAAGGCATTTTCCAATACTTTGCTGGAAGTGGCAAAGGAAGACAAGAACATTTACACCATCGCCACGGACAGCCGGGGCAGCGTCACCACCTCCCAGTTCTTCAAGGAACTGCCGGAGCAGAGCGTGGAGCTGGGCATTGCGGAGCAGAACGCAGTGGCCATGGGCGCGGGCCTCTCCCTCACCGGCAAGAACGTGTTCGTCACCTCCCCGGCCTGCTTCCTGGCGGCAAGATCCTATGAGCAGGTGAAGGTGGACGTGGCCTATAACAATACCAACGTCAAGCTTATCGGCGTCTCCGCCGGTGTGAGCTATGGCCCCCTGGGCTGCACCCATACCTCCCTCCATGATTTCGCCAGCATGAGAAGCCTGCCCAATATCCACGTCTATGCACCCTCCGACGGTGTGCAGACCGCCTGGCTGATCCGCCGGATGACCCAGTGGAAGGGCCCCGCCTACATCCGTATGGGCCGGGGTGACGTGGAAGAGGTTTATCCCGAAGGCACGGAGTTTGAAGAAGGCAAGGCCAAAATCGTCCGGGAGGGCAGCGATGTTTCCATCATTGCCTGCGGCGAAATGGTGTACTACGCCGTGGAAGCAGCCAAGCTGCTGGAAGAGGCGGGCATCAGCGCCAGAGTGATCGATATGTACTGCCTGAAACCTTTGGATGCCGAAACCGTCATCAAGGCGGCCAAGGAAACCAAAGCCATCGTCACCGTGGAAGAACACAGCATCAACGGCGGCCTGGGCGAATTGGTTTCCCATGTGGTGGTGGAGAATGCCCCCTGCAGAATGGCCATCCTGGGCTTCCCCGATGAAGAGTACATTGTGGGTAAGTCCGGCGAGCTGTTCAAGCATTACGGCCTGACCCCGGAGAACATTGCAGCCAACGCCCGGCGTCTGCTGACAGAGGTGGCGGAATGAAATACATTTTGGCCGTGGATCAGTCCACCCAGGGCACCAAGGGCCTGCTGTTCGATGCCAATGGAATCCTGATAGGCAGAGCGGACCGGCCCCACCGGCAGATCATCAACGATCTGGGCTGGGTCAGCCATGATCCCATGGAGATTCGGGCAAACACCCTGGCGGTGTGTAAAGATGTGGTGGAGAAATGCAATATCAATAAGGATGATATTGTGGCCATGGGCATCTCCAACCAGAGAGAGACTACGGTGGCCTGGAACAAGGAAACCGGCGAGAGCATCTGCCATGCCATCGTCTGGCAGTGTGCCCGGGCTGTGGGGGAGTGCGAGAAGCGAGCCGACCTGGCAGAGCAGGTTCGCCTTTCCACCGGCATGAACCTGTCTCCCTATTTCCCAGCCTCCAAAATGTGCTGGATTATGGAGAATGTGCCCGAAGCAAAGGCACTGGCCGAAAATGGCAAGTTGGCCTTCGGCACCGTGGACAGCTGGCTGGTGTACAGCCTCTCCCGGGAAAAGCACCACAAAACCGACTATTCCAACGCCAGCCGGACCCAGCTGTTCAACATCACCACCTTGCAGTGGGATGAGGAAATCTGCCGGGCCTTCGGAATTCCCATGGAGGCGCTTCCCCAGGTTGTCATGTCCGATTCCTGTTTCGGCATGACGGATCTGGGCGGCTACCTGAATGCCCCCATTCCCATCCACGGTGTTCTGGGCGACAGTCACGGCGCGCTGTTTGGCCAGGACTGCCGGAAGCCCGGCCAGATCAAGGCCACCTACGGCACCGGCTCCTCGGTGATGGTGAACATCGGAACGCAGCCCAAGTTCAGCGCCAAGGGTCTGGTCACCAGCCTGGCCTGGGGCATGAACGGCAGGGTGGAATACGTTTTTGAAGGCAATCTGAACTACACCGGCGCGGTGATGACCTGGCTGAAAAAAGACGTTGGTCTGATTCAAACCGACAAGGAAGCCACGGATATGGCTTACGCCGCCAACCCCAAGGACAGAACCTATTTTGTCCCCGCCTTTTCCGGCCTGGGCGCTCCCTATTGGGATTCCCACGCCACGGCGCTGCTCACCGGTGTGTCCCGCACCACCGGGCGGAACGAAATCGCCAAGGCCTGCCTGGAGTGTATTGCCTACCAGATCACAGACCTGACGGACCTGGTTCAGCAGGAAGCCGGCATCGCCCTGGATGCCCTTCGGGTGGACGGCGGCCCCACCGCCAGCGAGTACCTGATGCAGTTCCAGAGCGACATGGCTCAGCTCACCGTTCAGGTTCCCAATCTGCAGGAGCTGTCCGGTATGGGCGCCGCCTATGCGGCGGGAATCGCCGCGGGCTTGTATGACCCGGAGGGTGTGTACAGCCATGTGCAGCGTCGGGCCTACGAGCCGAAGATGACCAAACAGGAGCGGCAGGAACACTATGACGGCTGGAAAAACGCCGTGAAGCAGACCCTGCTGCACCCGTAACAACCGTATATTGCGGTAAAACCGTCAATATAAAATATTTTTTTTAGGAGGAAACACAAATGAAGAAGATCCTGTCCCTCGTTCTCGCTCTCGTCATGGTTCTCAGCCTGGCTGCCATCACCACCTGCGCTGAGGAACCCGTTTTCCTGCCCGGCGGCGGCTCCAACATCGTCTACGTCATCACCCCCGCAACCTCCAACGTTTTCTTCGCTACCGAAGCTGAAGTTGCCAAGGCTACCGCCGAAGAGCTGGGCTACGAAGTGAAGACCGTCTCCCACGACGACGACGCCTCCAAGCAGCTGGAAGCCATCGAGACTGCCATCGCTGACAAGGCCGCGTTCATCATCCTGGACAACGCCGGTGCCGACGCCACCATCGAGGCCATCCAGAAGGCTTATGATGCCGGCATCCCCTGCTTCCTGATCGACCGTGAGATCAACGCCGCCGGTCTGGCCGTTGCGCAGATCGTTGCCGACAACGCCCAGGGCGCTGCCGCCATCGCCGAAGCCTGGGTCGATGCCATGGGCTACGAAGGCAAGTACGCCGAGCTGCTGGGCCTGGAGTCCGACACCAACTGCTGGGTCCGTTCCGAGAACTTCCACTCCGTGATCGATGAGTACGAAGGCTTCGAGATGGTCGCACAGCAGTCCGCCATGTGGGATCAGACCCAGGGCTACGAGAAGGCCGAGGCCATCCTGCAGGCTCATCCCGAAATCACCGGCATCATCTGCGGCAACGACACCATGGCTTGCGGCGCTGCTGCTGCCTGTGCTGACGCCGGCCGTTCCGACATCAAGATCATCGGTGTTGACGGCTCTGACGACGCCGCTGCCCTGATCAAGGCTGGCCAGATGACCGGTACCGCTCTGCAGCAGTGCGCTCTGATTGCTCAGATGGCAGTTGAGCAGGCTCACTACTACATCAACAACGGCGGCGCTACTCTGGACGACGTTCCCGAGAAGCAGCTGGTTCCCTGCGTTGCCATCACCATCGACAACGTTGACAACCTGTCTGCCTTCGTTTACACCGAGCCCGCCGCGTAATCTGACTGAACAGTCATTAGATTCCGTATATTTGACACCTGCCGGGCGTCGCTTGCGGCGCCCGGCTTGGATAATTCATTCCGTCAAATATGCGCAGGCCTATTCCGGACGCGTTAACCCATTTCAAAAATTCAAACCGTAAGGTGTGCGGAATACGCCTGCGCGCGTATTCATGATCTGCAAGGAGAGGATACAATGAAAAAAGCGAGACTGATTGCAATGATCCTGGCACTGACCATGCTGAGCGCGGTTCTGTCCGGCTGCGGCATCGTCAAAATCATCCCCAAGGGGCAGGAAGCCCAGTACACCGGCCAGAAGGTCTTCGATGCCAGCGCCGAAGCTGCCAGCGACTGGGAGAATGTCCGTAATGAAATTGTGGGCAACGCCAAGCCCCTGGCAGACGTCATGGCCGAGGAGGTCAACGGAAATGCTTATTCCGTTTCTTTCTCCGGCACCGTGGAAGAATACAATACCGACAGCCCCAAGGGCTACCTGCGCATTGCCGTGGAAGGCGTGGACACTGAGGTGCAGGTCCAGGTGGGCAAGGTCTTCAGCGGTACCACCGTCCGGGACTGCCAGACCTTCAAGGGCTACGGCAGTTTCACCAACCAGACCGAGTGGTCCGCCTATGCCAAAACCGTGAACAAAGAAGTGCTGACCAACGTGGTTGAGCCTCTGGGCGATCTGTCCGCACTGGTGGGCAAGACGGTGGAGGTTGTCGGCTGCTATACGCCCAGCACCGGAAAGGTCGTTGTCACTCCCGTTTCACTCACTGTTCAGTAAGGAGGAGCCATCATGTTTGATGATTCCAATGTTGTATTGCACTGCGAGGCAATGGAAAAAATCTACCCCGGCACCAAAGCTCTGGACAAGGTCTCTTTCGATGTTTTCCGGGGCAAGGTCAATGTTTTGATCGGTGAAAACGGCGCCGGAAAATCCACCCTGATGAAAATCATCGCCGGTATCGAGCAGCCCTCCGGCGGCAAGATGTACATGGATGGCAAGGAAGTCTCCTTCAAGGATACCATCGCCGCCCGGAATTCGGGCATCGGCATCATCCATCAGGAGCTGAGCCTGTTCCCCAACCTGACCATCGCCCAGAACATCTACATGAACCACGAGAAGAAAAAGGGCCTGTTCGTGGACAACGATGCCCATTTTGAGGGCACCAAAAAGGTGCTGGAGCGGCTGCAGCACATCATGGACCCCAAGACCCGTGTGGGCGACCTGCGGGTGGGCCAGCAGCAGATGGTGGAAATTGCCAGAAACCTGGTGGAGGACGACCTGAAGATTCTGATCATGGACGAACCCACCTCCTCTCTTTCCAACCAGGAGGTCAAGGTCCTGTTTGAAATCATGCGGGAGCTCACCGCCAGCGGCCTGTCCATCATCTACATCTCCCACCGTCTGGAGGAGATCATGGAGATCGGCGACCACGTCACCGTTCTGCGGGACGGCAGGTATGTGGATGAAGCCGACGTGAAGGACATCGAACTGAGCTGGATCGTCACCAACATGGTGGGCGAGAACAAGGGCTATGCCCGAAAGGCCAGAAAGATCGACCTGGAGAAGCAGCCTGTTGCTTTGAAGGTGGACCATATGAAGCTGCCCAAGCAGGGCGGCGGCTGGCTGCTGGACGATGTGTCCTTTGAAGTGAAGAAGGGTGAGATCTTCGGCATCTACGGTCTGCTGGGTGCCGGCCGCAGTGAGCTGATGGAGTGCATCATGGGCCTGCGCCCGGAGCACACCGGCGAGATCTGGCTGGACGGAAAGAAGATCAACCCCAAGAGCGCAGCGGAGCAGATTCACCGCGGCTTCGCCATTGTACCGGAGGACCGGCAGGGCACCGGCCTGGTCCAGACCATGGACATTGAAAAGAACACCTCCCTGTCCAACCTGGACAAATACGTCAAGGGCCTGCTGCTGAGTCAGAAGGCGGAGGACAAGGATGTGGACAAGATGATCAAGGACATCCACATCAAGGTGGCAGATAAGAAACTGCCCATTCTGTCCCTGTCCGGCGGCAACCAGCAGAAGGTGGTCATCGGCAAGGGCCTGCTGACGGAGCCCAAGGTGCTGCTGATGGACGAACCCTCCCGGGGTATCGACATCGGCGCAAAGACGGAAGTGTTCGACATCATCCACGAGTATGCCGACCAGGGCCTGACCATTCTGGTGGTTTCTTCCGAGCTGAAGGAGATCATGAACATTGCCGACCGGATCATGGTCCTGTCCAACGGCATCAAGACCGCGGAATTCATTGGCGATGAAAACCTGACCGAGGATGATCTGGTGCTTGCCTCCTATGCCGGTCACCACGAAACCGAGACCGCTGTGAAAGAATAAAAGGAGATCAATGACATGAAAAAGAAGCAGTTTGATAAAAATGCATTTCTTATGACACTGCTGAAGGGCCGTACCTTCATCGTTCTGGTGATTCTGGTGATCCTGTTCAGCTTCCTCGCCGGCAATTTCCTGTCCGTGCCCACCCTGAAGATGGTTGCCAAGCACGTTGCCCTGTATGGCATTCTGGCCATCGGCATGACCTACGTCATCATCACCGGCGGCATTGACCTGTCCGTGGGCTCCGTGGTAGGCCTGGCCGGTATGATCGCCGGCGGCCTGATCCAGGAAGGCCTGACCATCGGAAACAGCACCCTGTACTTCAGCGTTCCCATGATCATCTTCATCGTTCTGCTCATGGGCGCCTTCATCGGTTGGGTCAACGGCATGGTCATCACCAAGCTGAACGTGGCCCCCTTCATTGCCACCCTGGGCACCATGTACATCTGCCGGGGTCTTGCCAACATTCGTTCCGGCGGCAATACCTTCTCTTCCCTGGCGGGCTTCGAGGGCCTGGGCAACACCGGTTTCAAGGTCATGGGCTCCTCCATTGCGGGCATCCCCATCGGTGCCGTTCTGCTGATCATCCTCACTGCCGTCATGGCTGTGGTCCTGCGCAAGACTACCTTCGGCTGGCATGTGTATGCCGTGGGCGGCAACGAGCGGGCTGCCCGGATGTCCGGTATCAAGACCGACCGGAATAAGATTTACGTCTACATGATCTCCGGCGTCTGCGCGGCTCTGGTTGGTATGATCAACACCGCCCAGCTGATGGCAGCCCATCCTGCCTCCGGCGACGGCTGGGAAATGAACGCCATCGCTGCTTCCGTTCTGGGCGGTACCTCCATGGCCGGCGGCATCGGCACCATCGGCGGCACCTTCGTGGGCGCCTTCGTCATCGGTGTTCTGAATGACGGCATGACCATGTGCGGTGTGTCCGAGTTCTGGCAGAAGGTCATCAAGGGCGCGGTCATCATCCTGGCTGTGGTCATCGACCAGTATCAGCGGAATCTGCAGGCCAAGATGGCCCTGCGCGTGAAAAACGAGGCGAAGTAATATGAAAAAGCATGGTATTCTGAACGCCCAGCTCTCCGGCCTGATTGCAGCCTTGGGCCATAAGGATCAGTTCATGATTGCCGACGCCGGTATGCCCATTCCCAAGGGCGTTCCCATTGTGGACCTGGTGCTGGTGGGCGGCGTGCCTACTTTTCAGCAGGTGATGGACGCAGTCCTTGACGAAACCTGTGTGGAAGGTTATATTGTAGCTGAGGAAATCTGCGGGAAGAATCCGGAGCAGCTGGCTTACATTGAACGGAAGCTCCCCGGCCTGCCCCGGGAAATGATTCCTCACACCGAATTGAAGCAGCGATGCAGCGATCTGCGCTTCGTGATTCGTACCGGTGAATTCACGCCCTATCCCAACATTATTCTGATTGCCGGTGTGGCGTTTTAATCGAGAGGTGTTTCTATGAAAGCGCTTTGCTTTGGCTCCATGAATATTGACTATGTGTACTCTTTGGACCATATCGTCACTCCGGGGGAGACCATCGCCTCTTCCAAGCGGGAGGTATTCGCCGGCGGTAAGGGCCTGAATCAGTCCGTTGCTATGGCCAAGGCCGGCCTGCCGGTGTGGCACGCGGGTGTCTCCGGGAACGGCGGCCGGCTTCTGCTGGATACGCTGGAAGAAAATGGCGTGAACACCAGCCTGATCCGGGAAGAGGACACCATGCCCGGCCACACCATCATCCAGGTGGATGCCAGAGGCCAGAACAGCATCATCCTTTTCGGCGGTACCAACCAGCGGGTGACGGAAGAGTACATTGAAACGGTCATGCAGTCCTTCGGCCCGGGGGACCTGGTGCTCCTCCAGAACGAAGTGAACCTGGTGGACAAGATCATCGACGCCGCTCATGCCAAGGGAATGCGGGTTGTCCTGAATCCCTCTCCCTTTAACGAGGCCATCGGAAAATGCGACCTGAACCGGATCAGCCTGTTCCTGGTGAATGAGGTGGAAGGCGCCCAGATCAGCGGCATTCCCTCCACCCAGCCGGAGCAGATCCTTCAGTGGTTTGCCCAGCATCACCCCCAGGCGGAGGTTGTCCTGACCTTGGGTGCGGAGGGCGCCTGGTACGCCGGAAGAGGGGAACGCCATTTCTGCCCGGCACGGAAGGTGAAGGCAGTGGATACCACCGCGGCAGGAGACACCTTCACCGGCTTCTTCCTGGAAGGCTGGATGAACGGCAGGCCCATCGAGGAATGTATGGCCAGAGCCACCAAGGCGGCTGCCATCGCCGTTTCCAGAAAGGGTGCAGCCCCCTCCATCCCGCTGGCCTCTGAGCTGGAGGAATAAATTGGCCCCCCGGAATATGCTCTTTTCCGGGGCTTGACCAGAAATAATCCGAACCCACGCTCCCCCCCGGAGCACTGGGTTCGGATTATTATCATTTTTGTTTACGAAAGAATATCGACAAATTGTAATTTGGCGGGCAGGGCCCGCGGCCAATGACGCACCGGGCTGGTGTGAAATCCGGGACTCCTGGGCAGCGCCCGGTAACGTTTCTGCGCAGGAAAAATGACGCATTATCCAATCACGGCGTGCAAAAACGAACCGAGCGGTACCCAGGAGTGTAACGACAACAGACCAGCCGAGCACGTATTGGGGTGAAGCGCCCTGCGCTTCAAATTACAATTTCACGATTCGTTTGTCGAAGCCGCAAACTTGAATTCCATTTCCGTGTGGCTATTAAATCGACACATTATCCGGAAAAAAGATTCTATCATCCAAGGACCGTTTCGTGTATAATACGGAAAACAATTCTTATAAGAGGTGAGGAAATGATGAAAAAGAATCACCATTCAAGGTCCTGGGTCACTGGTGGCATTCTGCTGTTCTGGACGATCTTCATCGGTCTCGGCGCAGTGGGCGGGGCGGCGATGATGCTTTACGATCCCACCGGAAAAGCCAGGGGGATGGATGCACTGCTGCCCTGTTTTCAGGTGCTTCCCTTCGCGGAGGTCCTGTTTCAGAACTACATTTTCTCCGGTTTTGCCCTGCTGATCGTGAACGGGCTGTCGAACCTGACGGCGGCAGCGCTGCTCCTGGCGAAAAAGAAAAGCGGCGTGATCCTGGGCGGCGTGTTCGGCGTTACGCTGATGCTGTGGATCTGCATTCAGTTTGTGATCTTCCCACTGAATTTCATGTCCACCAGCTACTTTGTGTTCGGCTTCTGTCAGGCGATCACCGGATACATGACCTGGATATTCGCAAAACAGGAGGACTTTTCTGTCGACCCTGCAGATTATCCCAACATTGGCAAAGATGACGCTTGTTTGGTGGTATACTTCTCCAGAATGGGGTATGTGAAGAAGCTCGCTTTGGAAGCTGCCAATCGTACCGGTGCGCAAGTTTATGAGATCAAAGCCACCGAACGTACCCAGGGCACCCTGGGGTTCTGGTGGTGCGGCCGCTTTGCCATGCACCGCTGGCAGATGCCCATCCAGCGGGTAGATCTTAACTTAACGGCTTATGACCATGTGACCATCTGTACGCCCATCTGGGTCTTTTCTCTGGCAGCTCCGGTGCGTTCCTTCTGTGCCCAGGCCTCCGGAAAAATCAAAGAGGCAGACTACATCCTGGTGCACCACACAAAGGGCACCTACAAAAATGCTGCAAGGGAAATGGACGCCCTTCTGGGTCTTACCCATACCCGGAGTACCAGCGTGCGGTGCCATACAGGCAAGTTTGAAATCTGCGGATAAAGCATAGAATTAGCCCCCTAAAGCGTTTGCCTTAGGGGGGCTTGCTTTGTCACAATTCCTGAACCAGCACCGAACCTTCCTGGCTGCGCAGGAGTTCAATGACCCGTTCGGGGGGATACCGCCGATTGGTACGGATTACAAACAGAGCATCGGAGGTGTCCGTTTCACTATGTCCGTTTCGGGTAATCTCAATGTCCAGCAGCTTCAGGTTGGCCTCCCGGAGCAGACTCAGCACGTTGGAAAGACAGGTATTGCCGCTGTATTCCATGAATATGTTCATCTCCTGGGTCTTGTCCAGAATTCGGTATTCAATCTTGGAGAACACCAGCTCGGCAAAGAGAATCAGAATGGCCACAAGAATGCTGCCTTCAAAGAAGCCTGCGCCCAGGGCTAGGCCCATGATGGCCACGACCCATAGTCCGGCGGCGGTGGTCAGCCCCTTTACCCGCTGGCGTCGGGTGACGATGATGGTACCGGCACCGATGAAGCCCACGCCGGACACTACCTGAGCACCCAGCCGGGCCATATCTGTGAAGTAGCCCATCTCCACCAGCAGGTACTGGCTGGTCAGGGTGGTGATGGTGGCACCCAGGCAGATGAGAATGTGGGTCCGAAAGCCTGCGGGGCGGCGCTTGAATTCCCGTTCCATCCCGATTAGCCCACCCAGGACCACGGCCAGGAGCATGCGCAGGGAGATGGACAGGAAGGTCAGTTCTCTGAGAGGATTCAGTATTTCAAGCATATTTCCTCCTCCTATACTTCATCGATCTTGGTAACACAGGGCAGCGCGGCAATGGCGGCCAGCAATCTTTCGTGATCATTGCTTTGGCTCAGACGAATGGTCAGCAAGGCGTTGGGCTGCCGCCCGGGGGCGTCCTTGTCCCGGCCAATTTCCACATCGTAGATTCGTACATTCTGAGCTTTCAGGTGATTGATGATTCGCCCCACATCGTCGATGGCGTGGAATTCGATGTAGATATTCATATTCCGGGATCGCTCTACGATGAAGGCTTCTACCAAAGGCAGGAGCTGGATGCTGATCATCATGTACAGACAGGCCAGAATCACGCATTCATAAAATCCCGCGCCAATGGCAAGACCCATGCAGGCAGAAGCCCACAAGCCTGCGGCGGTGGTCAGGCCCTTGACCTCCTGTCGGCTGGTGACCAGGATGGTACCGGCACCCAGAAAGCCGATACCGCTGATCACCTGGGCGCCGATCCGGGAGACGTCCGTTTTTGCCCCCAGGGCAGATGCTGCCTGGTACCAGGGACCCGCGAGCATTTCCGTATAATACTGACTCAGCAGCATGGTAAGCGCGGCGCCCATGCACACGAACATGTGAGTGCGGAACCCGGCGGCCCGACCCTTTTTAGCACGGTTCAGGCCCAGAATTCCTCCGGATATCACGGCCAGAGTCAGCCGAAGGATCACGGAATGAATGGTAAACTGGCGCAAAGGATCCAAAATAGGAAGCATACCTTCATCCTCCTTTTCATCCGTATTACAGGTGAGGCGGTTCGTTTTTTCTGGAGGCAAAGAGCTTGACCTCCTTGAAAACCCGCATTGCGGGGGTGGTTTTCCGGTAGATGGTCTGGCCGGTTTTTTCCTGAAGGAAGCGGCGAAACTGCCCTTCCTCCTCTTTCAGGGACTCTTTGGGGATCATATAGCCACCGAATTTATCCCGGAATATGTAGATGTAATCGAAGTCCTCCGACAGGCGGAAGAATTCGGAATATGCAAGAGAAGTGATTTCACCATCCCCCTCCGGCAGCGGAAGAATGTCCATACGGTCCTGATAGAAGCAGAACCGGGAGGCAGGGAAGGGAACTTTGGCAGCTTCCAATTGGGCGGTGAGCTTGTGGGCAGTGTGGTTGGCGGAGGCATAGCGGGTGTTCAGCAGATATGCGCCGTAAACCGCCAGCAGAATGCCCCACCAGCTTTTCAGATTGTTGACACCGATGAGCAGAAAGGTGAAGCTCAGAATGGTTCTGACCACCAGATTGGATTTGCAGAACAGGTCATACTGCATATGGGCCAGTTTTTCAAAAGACTGGGGGGTGTGGTGCATTTCAAAGGAAAATTCCATAGGTTACTCCTAAAAATGGGAAAGCCCGGGAGGCACTGGGGCCTCCCAGGTCTTTTGCGAAAAAACTTAGCCGTAGATGAGATTGGGGACGAAGGTGACCAGGACGGGGAAGAAGGTGATCAGCAGCAGAACCACAACCAGGCAAAGGATGAAGGGCCATACTTCCTTCAGGAAGTCGCCGATGGCGCACTTTGTAATGCCGCAGGTGGTGAACATCATGGAGCCGAAGGGAGGCGTCAGACCGCCGATCATGATGTTGGTAATGGCAACCAGACCGAAGTGGATCACGTCCACGCCCAGCTGCTTGGCAACGGGCAGCAGCAAGGGGGTAATGATCATCAGAGCGGCGCCGCCTTCCAGGAACATGCCCATGATCAGCAGGATCACGTTGCAGATCATCAGGAATACCCACTTGTTTCCGGTGATGTTCAGCACGGCGGTGGCGACTACCTTGGGCAAATTGATCCAGGTCATGTAGTAGCCGAACACGTTGGCTGCCACCATGATCAGAACCACGGAGGAGGTGCCGGCGACGGAGTCCATCAGGATGGGGATCAGATCCCTCTTGAAGGACAGCTTCTTGTAGAAGAACTTACCCACGATCAGGCAGTATACCACGGAGAACGCACCACCCTCGGAGGGGGTGAACAGACCGAAGCGCATGCCCAGGATGATGCCGAAGGGGAAGAACAGACCCCAGAAGGAGATGAATGCCTGACGCAGCACTTCCTTCACCGGGGGGAACTTATCCCGGGTGGTGGGGTAGTTACGCTTCTTGGCGATGATGGCCACCACGATCATCATGGAAATGGACATCAGGATGCCGGGCACATAGCCGGCGGCAAAGACGCGGGCCAGAGAGCACTGGGCAATGACCGCATAGACGATCAGGTTGACTCCAGGGGGGATGACGGGAGTAGCAGCCGAGGAAGCTGCGGTGATGGCAGCGGAGAATGCCTTGGAGTAGCCGCGCTTCTCCATCTCGGGAACCAGCATCTTGGACTGCATGGCGCAGTCGGCGTTGGCGGAGCCGGAGCAGCCGCCCATCATCATGGACAGAACTACGTTCACCTGTGCCAGACCGCCCCGCATGTGGCCGGTGATGACTTCGGCGAAGTCCATGAGCTTGTCGGCGATGCCGCCATAATTCATGATGGATCCGGACATGACGAAGAAGGGGATTGCCAGCAGGGAATAGGACGCGGTGGAGTTCATGACCTTCATCATAATCATGTAGGGCACGGTGGTGGTGTCAATGAACAAAAAGTAGAAGAAAGACGCGCCGAAAAGGGAATAAACAATGGGCAAACCGGCAAAGTAGAGGACGAAAACCAAAAGTACCGGCAACAGATCAATCAGATCCAGTGTCATTTGCGTCCTCCTCCTTTTTCTTAGATTTGCCTGTCAGGCGCTGGATGAAAAAGATGATTGCGTAGAGCAGCGACCAGCCAAAACCGATGGGCACCGCAATGGAGAAGTACCACCGGGGCATCCGCAGAACATCGGTCGCCCGGTTCCAGGAATGGATTACGTACTGTGCGCTGACATAGGTCAGCATGGCCAGAACGGCGATCTCGATGATGCTGATGACATATTGGGTGAGCTTCTTGAATTTTTCGGGAAGCATTTTCACGAGAATATCAACACCAAGGTGCGAGTGGTTGCGATAGGCGTATGCGCTGCCGACGAACACGGTCCAGATGAACAGGGAGGTTGCCACTTCTTCCGCCCAGTAAATGGGTTTGTTGAAAATATACCGGGAGAAGATGTTCGCGTTTACCAGGATGGTACAAAGGCTCAGCGTCACGCAGGTAATAATCGCATCCAGATTCGTCACGATGGTTTTGAAAGTAATTTTTTTCTTTCCTTTCATAAAAAACCTCGAATCCTCTGAATGTGGGACAGCATTGCACGGACTAACCCCTGTGGGGCAGTCCGTGCAACATCGTTACTGTGAATTGCCGGAAAACAGGGCTGAGTTCGATGAATTAGCCGTTGTTGGCGCGGTATTCCTGAACCAGGGCTACCAGCTGACCACGCAGCTCGGGATCAGCGCCGTACTGCTCCACGATCCAGTCATAGACGGGCTCGCAGGCGGCGGTGAAGGCATCCAGATCAACGTCGTTGTAGGAGGTGCCGTGCTCTTCCAGGAAAGCGATCATCTCAGCTTCGGAATCAGCAACCGCGTTCTGCTCCCAAACACCGCATTCCAGAGCGCACTCTTCGATGATGGCCTGGTACTCCGCGGGGATCTGCTGCCAGACGTTCTCGGAGATGAACAGCCAGCGGGTAGCAATCAGGTGGTTGGTCAGAGCAACATTGTGGATGAATTCGTAAACACCGGTATCCTTGTGGGTGGAGACGGAGCCTTCGTAGCCCTGCACAACGCCGTTGGACATTGCGGAGATGGCCTCGGTGAAGCCCATGGCCTGAGGAGTGGCGCCCAGGCATTCCAGGGTCTTGGCAAACAGAGCGGAGGAGGTGGCACGCAGAACCATGCCGTTCAGGTCCTCGGGCTTCTCGATGATCTTATTGGTGCAGACGGAACGGAAGCCGAAGGAGTAGTGGGTGTCCAGAACATGGATGTTGTGCTCGGAAGCCAGACGATCCTTGATTTCGGCAACGATGTCGGAGTCCATGACGTAGTTGTACTCTTCATTGCTGGAGTACAGCATGGGTCCAATGAGAACCGCGCAGTCGCCAACGTAATCGGCGAACAGAGAGGGCTCTTCCAGGCCCATCCAGTTGGCGCCCATGTTCGCCTGAGCAACGGAGTCACCGTAGCAGTCCAGGGTGTTCTGGCCATAGTAGGTGACGGTGACTGCACCGCCGGTACGCTCGGTGATCATCTGAGCCAGCATTTCGGAGGCCTTGCCGTTCATTTCTTCGGGCTGAAAAACGTTGGAGAATTTGATTTCGATGTGGAAATCTTTGGCAGAAGCCTTGGGGCTGCCGAAGGCGACCATGGACAGCGCCATAGCGAAGACGAGGAGCAGTGCGAGAAGCTTTTTCATATGATGTATCCCCTTAATTATATTTGTCGCCGGAACAGCCGATCTGAAGGGCCCTTCAGATCCGATGCCTCTGCCGGACAACATACATGACGAAATGGACGGTAAAGCCGCCCGAAAGCAGAAAGGCTGCCCGGACCGGAAGATGATGAGAAATTGGTAATTTCTCACGCTTTATTGGCCCATAACTTCCTTTCTGTTGTGCATTATATCACAGAGATAATAGAAATTCAACAATTAGTTTAAAATACGTTCATTATTATTCGTCGAAATAGACAAATTATTTCAATAATCAAGGAAACCCGTGGTATCGCTCCGTTTTGCCCAATAGATTGCCGGAACAATTGGATTCTTTCTTGTTTTCCGGTATCTTTTTCCGGATTTGTTGGAAAAGACAAGCCTGCGGGTGCTGTTCCGGAAAAGGCTCCGCACCCTGCTTTTTTCGGGAATCCGGCCTGACACGGGAAAAACTGCCTGTGATGCAACCCAAAGGGCCTATACACTATTTTTGGATAAAACTACCAAAAAAATCTTCTTGTATCGATTATCCTTTGGATAAAACCTATTGACATTACCGGATTTCTTTTCTAAAATACGAACAGATATCGTGCGGGGGTCTGCTCCCGTATCAATAACAGAGAGAGGGATTATTTCATGAGGTATGACATTGCCATTATCGGTGCCGGTGTGATCGGCGGTATGGCAGCCAGAGAGCTGAGCAGGTACGATCTGCGTGTCTGTCTGCTGGAAAAGGAAAACGATGTTGCCATGGGCGCTACCCGTGCCAACTCCGGCATCATTCACGGCGGCTATGACCCGGAGCCTGGCACCCTGAAAGCGAAGCTGAACACCCAGGGCGTCGGTCTCCTCTATGAAGCGGCCAGAGACCTGAACGTCCATCATAAGAACAACGGCTCACTGGTGGTTGCCTTTGGCACGGCGGAGGAAGAGTCGACTCTGGAGAAGCTGTATCACCGCAGCTTTGAAAACGGCATCGACTGCGTCAAACTGATTTCCGGAGAGGAAGCCCGGAAAATGGAGCCCAACCTTTCCGAAAAGGTCAGCAAGGCTCTGTATGTGCCCAATGCGGGCATCATCTGCCCCTATGACCTGACCATTGCCGCCATTGGCAACGCCATGGACAACGGCGTGGAACTGAAGCGGAATTTCCAGGTCGTTAAAATCCAGAAGAATGACTGCTTTACCGTCACTTCCGCCGAAGGGGAAACGGTGGAGTGCACCTACCTTCTCAACTGCGCCGGCGGCTATTCTGACAAGGTGGCCCAGATGGCCGGTGACGGCTTCTTCACCATCATTCCCCGTGCCGGTGAGTACATGCTGCTGGACAAGGCCGAGGGAGGCCGGGTGAAGCACACCATTTTCCAGGTCCCCACCGCTGAGGGCAAGGGTATCCTGGTCACCCCCACCGCCGACGGCAACCTGCTCACCGGCCCCACCGCGACGAAGGTGGCGGACCCATCCTCCACCCAAACCACCGCCGAGGGCCTGGCTATGGTGGGTAAGCTGGCAGCCAAGAGTGTGCCCAGTGTGAACTTCCGCCAGGTCATCACCTCCTTCTCCGGCGTCAGAAGCTCCGAGAAGAATGGTGACTTCATCATCCAGGCTTCCGAAAAGGTAGATAACCTGGTCCATGTGGCCGCCATCGATTCCCCGGGCCTGACCTCCTGTGTGGCCATTGCAAAGATGGTGGTGGGAATCCTGGCGGAACAGGGTCTGAAGCTCACGGAGAAGGAAACCTGGAACGGCAAGCGGGAAAATACCCATGCCTTCCAGGAAATGTCCGACGAGGAGAAGGACGCCTATATTAAAGAGCATCCTGCCTACGGCAAGATCGTCTGCCGCTGCGAGACCGTCAGCGAGGGGGAGATGCGGGACGCGATCAAAAGGAATCCCCCCGCTTTTGACCTGGACGGCGTGAAGCGGAGAACCCGGGGCGGCATGGGCCGCTGCCAGGGTGGCTTCTGCTCCCCCTATGTGATGAAGCTCATCGCCCAGGAGCAGGGCATGAAGATGGAAGAAGTTACCAAATTCGGCAGGGGCAGCGAGCCTTTGACCGGGAAGCTGTAAGGGAGGGAACCGAAATGCTGAATCATGATATTGTCATTGTCGGCGGCGGTCCCGCCGGTATGGCAGCTGCGGTGGCAGCCTACGATGCAGGCTGCACCGATGTGGTCATTCTGGACAGAGAGCCGGACATTGGCGGCATCCTCCGCCAGTGCATTCATGCAGGCTTTGGCCTGCACAAGCTGGGCCGGGAGCTCACCGGCCCGGAATACGCGGATGTTTACAAGCAGGAAGTGCTGAAGCGGAACATCGAGGTCCACTACGAAACCACGGTTACCGCTGTTTCTCCTGCAAAGGTGGTCACCGCCCAGAACCGGGAGGGCCTGCTGAAAATTCAGGCCAAGGCCGTCATTCTGGCCATGGGCTGCCGGGAACGGAGCCGCGGCGCCCTGAACACCCCCGGAACCCGTCCCGCCGGCATTTTCAGCGCCGGTACCGCCCAGAAGTTCATCAACTGCGAGGGCTACATGGTGGGTAAGGAAGTGGTCATCCTGGGCTCCGGCGACATCGGCCTGATTATGGCCCGCCGTATGACCCTGGAAGGCGCGAAGGTGAAGGCTGTGTGCGAGCTCATGCCTTACTCCGGCGGTTTGACCCGGAACATCGTCCAGTGCCTGGAGGACTTTGACATTCCGCTGTATCTGTCCACCACCGTCTGTGAGATCCACGGCAAGAAGCGCCTGGAGGGCGTCACCATTGCCCAGGTGGACGAAAGAAGACAGCCCATCGAGGAAACCAAGCGGTTCATTCCCTGTGATACCCTGCTGCTCTCCGTGGGCCTGATCCCCGAAAATGAGCTGACCCGTGCCGCGGGTATTCCCATGGACCCCGTCACCAGCGGCGCCCTGGTGGATGAGCACTGCCAGACCCAGATTCCCGGCATTTTTGCCTGCGGCAACGTGCTCCAGGTCCACGACCTGGTGGACTATGTTTCCGAGGAAGCCGAGCGGGCGGGCCTGGGTGCGGCGCAGTATGTGCGCAGCGGCGGCAGGGAATACCCCACCGTACCCACCAAGCCCGGCTATGGTGTGCGCTATGTGCTGCCCCAGAATGTCCACGTCTGTGAAGAAGATGTGAGCCTCTTCCTGCGGGTCACCCAGCCCTTTGGCAAAGTGAAATTCACTGTGAAGTCCGGCGATACCGAGCTGGTCACCGCAAAGCGGCTCCGGGCGGCGCCGGGTGAAATGGAGAAGCTGACCATCAAGGCAGAGACCCTGAAAAATGTCACCGAACCCATTACCGTATCTCTGGAGGTAGCAGAATGAAAAAAGTGATTACCTGTATCGTTTGCCCCAGAGGCTGCACCATGACAGCCGACATCCAGGGCGAGACCATCACGGTTACCGGTAACAGCTGCCCCCGGGGTGAAAAGCACGCCATTGGCGAGTGCACCAATCCTGTCCGGAGCCTGACCTCCGTCATCCGGGTCAGCAACCGGGAGGACACCATGGTGTCCGTGAAATCCTCAGCCCCAATTCCTAAGGGGAAGATGTTTGAAATCATGGAGAAGATCCATGGGACCTCCGTGGAAGCTCCCGTGAAAATCGGTGATGTTCTGATTCCGGATGTGTACGGCGCCCACATCGTGGCCACCAAGGAGATCCTGTGATGGAAAAGGACGAATTGCTGCGCCGTATCAAGCTGTACCTGTTCGATATGGACGGCACCCTCTATCTGGGGGACCAGCTGTATCCTTTTACCATTGATCTGCTGAATAAACTGAAGGACACCGGCCGGAAGTACCTGTTCATGACCAACAATTCTTCCAAAAGTGTGGACGATTACATCAAAAAGCTGGCTAAGCTGGGCATTCCCTCCACCCGGGAGGATTTCATCACCTCCTCCCAGGCCACGGCCTACTACCTGAAGGAGCACTACCCCGGCAAGAAGCTCTATGTCTGCGGTACCCGGTCCCTGAAAAAGGAGCTGGAGATGGAGGGCTTCACCGTCACCGAATCCGTGGAGGAGACGGAAGTCATCGTCATGGGCTTTGATACCGAGCTGACCTTCCGGAAGCTCCACGATGTGAGCTACATGCTGCTGACCCGGGGAGACATCCCCTATATTGCCACCAACCCGGACTATGTGTGCCCCACGGAGTTCGGCTCCGTGCCGGATTGCGGAAGTGTCTGCGACATGATCTATAACGCCACAAAGAAGCGTCCCGTGGTCATCGGCAAGCCCAGCCCCCTGATGCCCACCCTGGCCATGTCCAAGTGGGGATACTCCAAGAAAGAATCCGCCGTGGTGGGGGACCGGATCTACACCGACGTGAAGTCCGGCATCAACGCAGGCATTACGGGCATCCTGGTTCTCAGCGGTGAGACCGACGAAGCCATCCTGGCTGCCTCCGATGTGAAGCCCCACCTGGTCCTGCAGGACGCCGGCGAAATCCTGGCAGCTCTGTAAATTTGTTCCATAAAACAATTCCCGCCCCCTTCACCGGGAGCGGGAAAATTGTATGGGGACCAGCTGCATTTTGCCGGTTTGATGAAAGGAAAACCCTGAACCCCGGCTGCAATGTCCTCAAAAGGTAGGAACCACCCCGGTTATTTCCTTCTTTTTTGCAGGAAAAGGGACAACCGGCGGCGAATAGAGTGTGATGAGGTGATCATCAATGCTGCTATCCGCATGGCTGATGCTCAGCAGTTTGCTCTATTCTCTGCAGCTGTCCACCGGCAGCTTTCCCAAGCCGCTGACCGAGGAAGAAGAACGCCGCTACCTGGCCCTCTCTGCCCAGGGGGACATGGAGGCCCGCAATGTCCTGGTGGAACGCAACCTCCGCCTGGTGGCCCATATTATGAAGAAAGGATAATGCCAGCGGAAGCTTTCCGTGGAGGACAAACGGCATGATTTTGTCCGTGTGCTATAACAGACGCATAAAAATCCACTGGAATGGGGTCCTGACTTGAATATGGTGGGGCCCGGCAGGAGCCAGCCTCCTGTCGGACTTGCTCTCTTTGCAATTCAATATCGACTGCCTCATGCAGGAACCGCAAACGCAGCTTCCCCAATGGGCGGTCGCGGAACGATTGGATTATATGGATTTCTTCATGGAATGGTGGTATCGCAGACAATCGGCAGGATAATAGCCCTGAGAAGTTTGAATTTCTCAGGGCTTTTATGGTCAATCTGTGAAAAGGGGAGTGGAGAGGTAACGGTCGCCGGTGTCCGGCAGCAGGGCCACAATGGTCTTGCCCTTGTTCTCCGGCCGTTTTGCCAGCTCGATGGCGGCATACACCGCAGCGCCGGAGGAGATGCCCACCAGCACGCCCTCGGACTTGCCGATCCTCTTGCCGGTGGCGAAGGCGTCCTCGTTTTCCACGGCGATGATCTCGTCATATACGCCGGTGTTCAGGACGGCGGGGACAAAGCCTGC
>JALFGI010000064.1 GCA_022777455.1 Clostridiales bacterium
GGATAAGGTTATCGACTTTCGTAAGCGGATTGTGAAATTGTAATGTAGCGGGCAGATACGGCAGCACCCCTTGGCTCTCCCTTTGGGAGAGCTGTCCGCCGAACAGGCTGACTGAGAGGGTACCGCAGTAAGATAATAGCATCCGCAATCGACACCATACAGCACTCTCAGTCTGCCCCCTAAGGGGCAGACAGCTCCCCCAGAGGGGGAGCCAAGGGGCGCGTCGGTTCGGGCACGCCAAATTACAATTTTCCAATTTACATAATTAACTCGATAAGCCCCAATTTTTTACAGCAAATTCAGCAGAGCGTCGGTATAGTCCTTGCAGGTGGCGCCGCTGCGGTCGCCGGTGACGGTGACGGGGCAGGTTTCCAGGGCGTTCTCCAGCTTTTGGGCTGCCTGGGGGCGGCAGATGTGGCGCAGGAGCATGGCCTCGGCCTTCAGGATGCTCTGGGGATTGGCGTAATCCCCCAGCCCCAGCTCCAGAAGCCGGGGGGCGGAGCCGTGGATGGCTTCGAACATGGCAAAGCGGTCGCCAATGTTGGCACTGCCCGCTGTGCCCACGCCGCCCTGGATCTGAGCCGCCTCGTCGGTGATGATGTCGCCGTACAGGTTGGGCAGCAGCACCACCTGGAACTGACTGCGGATGGCCTGATTCACCAGGTTGGCGGTCATGATATCGATGTACCAGTCGTCCACGGTAATCTCCGGGTAATCGGCGGCCACCTCGTGGGCAATGGCGGTGAATTTGCCGTCGGTCTTTTTCATGATGTTGGCCTTGGTGACGATGGACACCCGGGTTTTGCCGTTCTGCCGGGCGTAGTCAAAGGCGGCCCGGGCAATCCGGCGGGTGCCGGCGTCGGTGGTGACCTTGAAGTCCACCGCCATGCCGGGAAGCTCCACCCCCCGGCTGCCCAGGACGTATTCGCCCTCGGTGTTCTCCCGGAAGAACATCCAGTCGATGCCCTCCTCCGGGATGGTCACCGGGCGGGTGTTGGCGTACAGATCCAGCTCCCGGCGGAGTGTCACGTTGGCGCTCTCCATTTTGCCCCCCATGGGGGTGGTGGTGGGTCCCTTCAGCAGCACGTCGCAGGATTTGATGGCGGCGAGAACATCCTCCGGCACGCTCTTGCCCAGGGCAAGGCGGTTTTCAATGGTCAGACCCTCGATTTTCTTCAGAATCACCTTCCCGTCGGCAAGGTCCTCTGCCAGCAGGGTTTCCAGCACCCGTCTGGCCTGAGCCATAATGATGGGGCCGATGCCGTCGCCGTCGATCAGGCCGATGGTTACCACCGCCTTGGAGGTGAAATCCACCTTTTCCGTGGACATTTTTTCAATCCGGTCCAGCTGCTCGCCCAAAAGCACCCGGAAGGCATCCACCGCGGAGAGAACCTGAGCCTGAACCCCCAGCTCCTCCTTTACCGCGTTTTGCAGGTCGTTTAATGCTTTTTCAATGGAATTCATGGGATTTTCCTCCTGAAAGATGAAATAAATTCATGGAGCCACTGTAGGGGAGGCGCTCAGCCTCCCGCCAGGTAATGAAATTGAGTGTTCGGTTGAATGGTATGCAATTCGTCTCCTACGCAGAGGACGGGTTTCCCGTCCCGATTCTGCTGCTTTATCGGGAGGCGAAACACCTCCCCTACTAGTCTGTAACGCATAAAAATTGTTGTTTGACGCACTGGCGCGGCAGCGCCCATGGCTTCCCCCGGGGGGAAGCTGTCACCCAAATCGGCACTTCGGAACCGATTTGAGTGACTGATGAGGAACGGCGACCAGCTTCGACATGCTGTGCAGTCCGTTAAAAAGGTAAAAATGAACCTTTTCCCATTTTATTTCGGTGCATACCGGCCGGAGCCCATCGCCGTTCCTCATCCGCCCCGGCTTACGCCGGGCCACCTTCCCCCCGGGGGAAGGTATTTTCGCTGTCCTGTCACATTGCGGGAATTCAATTTTTAAGAGTTCCAAACTATTACAGTTTTGTCGGGGTGTTGATCCGTTTATTTACCGCCCTCTTTGGTATAGGCCAGCAGGCCGCCGGCGAGAAGGATTGCTTTCTGTCGCTCTGTGAGCCGGCAGTTCAGCTTGGCGGTATTGCCATTTTCGTCCGTCATGGTGACGGTGCCGGAGTCCATGCCCTCCGGAATGCCGGTGATGGTGAGCTTGCTGCCTTGGCTGAACCGGTCGTAATCCGCCTCGTCCTGGAAGGTCAGGGGCAGAATGCCGGCGTTGATCAGGTTGGCTACATGAATCCGGGCGAAGCTCTTGGTCACCACCGCCCGGATGCCCAGGTACATGGGCACCAGAGCCGCGTGCTCCCGGGAGGAGCCCTGGCCGTAGTTGCTGCCGCCGACGATGATGCCGCTGCCCGCCGCCTTGGCCCGGGCGGGGAAGTCCGGGTCACAGACCTCAAAGCAGAATTCGCTCATCTTGGGGATGTTGGAGCGGTAGGGCAGCACCTTGGCTCCGGCGGGCATGATGTGGTCCGTGGTGATGTTGTCCCCCACCTTCAGCACCAGCTCCGCGTTAATGGAATCGGAAACCGGCGTGCCCTTGGGGAAGGGCTTGATGTTGGGGCCGCGGAGCACTTCCGCGTCTGCCGCTTCCGCGGGAGGCAGCGGCTGGAGGACGGAGCTGTCATCAACAACAAAATGGTCAGGCAGCTTGATTTCGGGAATGGGCGGCAATGTGGTGGGGTCGCAGATGTAACCCGCCAAAGCGGAGGCAGCGGCGGTCTCCGGGGAGACCAGGTAGACGTTGGCGTCCTTGGTGCCGCTGCGGCCCAGGAAATTCCGGTTGAAGGTCCGAAGGGAAACGCCGCCGGAGTTGGGGGAGAAGCCCATGCCGATGCAGGGGCCGCAGGCGCATTCCAGAAGCCTGGCCCCGGAGGCGAGAATGTCGTTCAGGGCACCGCAGCTGGCCAGCATACTCAGCACCTGCCGGGAGCCGGGAGAGATGGACAGATTCACCCCGGGGGCAATGGTTTTTCCCTTGAGAATGGCGGCAACCTTCAGCATATCCACCAGGGAGGAATTGGTGCAGGAGCCGATGCACACCTGGTCCACCTTCACGTCCTTCAATGCGGAGACCTCCACCACGTTGTCCGGGCTGTGGGGACAGGCGATCATGGGCTTCAGCTCGCTGAGGTTGATGGGAATGATCCGGTCGTATTCCGCGTCGGGGTCGCTTGCCAGAGGAATGTAGTCCTCTTCCCTGCCCTGGGCCGCGAGGAAAATCCGGGTCTGCTCGTCGGAGGGGAAGATGGAGGTGGTGGCGCCCAGCTCTGCGCCCATGTTGGTGATGGTGGCCCGCTCGGGCACCGTCAGGGTTTCCACCCCGGGGCCGCCCCACTCGATGATGGCGCCCACGCCTCCCTTGACGGAGAGAATTTCCAGAATTTTCAGGGCCGCGTCCTTGGCGGAGACGAAGGGGTTTAATTTTCCGGTGAGCTCCACCTTGTAGAGCTTGGGCATATTGATGTAGTAAGCGCCGCCGCCCATGGCCACGGCCACGTCCATACCGCCGGCGCCGAAGGCCAGCATGCCCAAACCGCCGCCGGTGGGGGTGTGGGAGTCGGAGCCAATCAGGGTCTTGCCGGGCTTGCCGAACCGCTCCAGGTGAAGCTGGTGGCAGATGCCGTTGCCGGGGCGGGAGAACCGGACGCCGT
Source organism: Clostridiales bacterium (assembly GCA_022777455.1). The sequence continues at coordinate 3,668 of JALFGI010000064.1, forward strand.
ATTTCGCGGCCACGGACTGGAGGTACTGGTGGTCGTCGGCATTCATGAAGCCGCACTGCAGGGTGTTGTGGTCCACATAGGCGATGGAGAATTCGGTCTTTACCTGGGGGATGCCCATGGTCTCGAACTCCAGATAGGCCATGGTGCCGGTGGCATCCTGGGTCAGGGTCTGGTCGATTTTCAGGGCGATCTCGCTGCCGGGGGTCATGTCCCCGGAGAGCAGGTGGGATTGAATAATTTTTTGAGCAATCGTGTTACCCATTTTGGCTGAACCTCTCAATCATGGTATTTTTCGCGTTTTCAATATGCTGGCTCACCAGCTGTTCCGCCAGTTCCGCGTTGCCGTCGCAGATGGCGTCGCAAATAGCCTTGTGCTCGTTGATGCTCTTTTGCCGCCGGGCGGGGATGGAGTAGGAATTGCGGCGGTAGCGCTGGGTTTTCCGGTGCAGGGGGCGCAGGGTGTCCATGAGCACGGTGCGGCCGCTGATTTCGTAGATGCTCTCGTGGAACTCGTCGTCGATCTCCCGGAGATGATCGTAGTCTCCTTTTTCAAAATAGAAGTCCTGCAATTCGCTGAGCTGCCGCAAACGCTTGGCATCGGCCTCGGTGCGGTTTTTGGCGGCGTAGAAGGCGGCCAGGCCCTCGCAGCGCAGGCGGATGTCCATGATGTCCTCCAGGTCCTCCAGCGTGATGCCCAGCACCACGCTGCCCTTGCCGGAATCCCGGATCAGCCGCTCCTGCTCCAGGCGGCGCAGGGCCTCCCGGATGGGGGTACGGCTCACGTTCAGCTGCTCCACCAGCTTCAATTCGGTGAGCACCTCCCCCCGGGGGTACACCCCGGAGATAATATCGGACTCCAGCTTCTCAAATACCTGATCCGCCAGAGAGATGGATTTTAATGCTGCCATAATGTCCTCCAAAGGTTGGATTTTGTTTGGATGAATGGGACACCCTGTCGGTGTGTATGTAGGGAACGGCCTGCGTGCCGTTCCTTTTCGGCCATGTTTGTTCCGTGGGATTTGGAACGGCACACAGGCCGTTCCCTACGGGAGCATTTCGGCTGGCAGGAATTCGCCGAACCCGGTTTGAAATCGTGGGGCTTGGCGGTTAATCCCCGGAAAACCGGCCCGGGGCAAATTCTTCGATTTTTTCTTCCATTTCCCCGTGGGAGATCATGGTCACCCGGCCGGTTTCGTATTCTGCGTCCACCCACTGCTTGATGGCTGCCACCAAGGGGTCGGATTTTGCCACCTGGTCGTCGCCCTTCAGCCGGTAGTGCTGGTTGATCCAGTAGGCGATGCCCGCGGCGCCGGAGGTTTTGCTGATCTCCACGGTGGCGGGGCGGTTTAATAGCTTCTCGGTGTCGAAAATGGTGTAGATTTCCGCGTCCTTCATCAGTCCGTCGGCGTGGATGCCCGCCCGGGTGGAATTGAAGCTGGCCCCGGCGAAGGGAGTCATGGGGGGAATTTTGTAGCCGATGTCCTTTTCGAAATATTCCGCGATTTCCGTGATCACCGTGGGGTCCATGCCATCCAACGAGCCCCGGAGGGAGGCATATTCAAACACCATGGCCTCCAACGGGATGTTGCCTGTGCGCTCGCCGATGCCCAGCAGGCTGCAGTTCACGGCGCAGGCGCCGTAGAGCCAAGCGGTGGAGGCGTTGGTCACGGCCTTGTAGAAGTCGTTGTGGCCGTGCCATTCCAGGCATTCGCTGGGCACGTCGGAATAGTGCTGCAGGCCGTAGATGATGCCGGCCACGGACCGGGGCAGCGCCGCCTCGGTGTAGGGAACGCCGTAGCCCATGGTGTCGCAGGCCCGGATCTTTACGGGGATCCCCGCCTCCCGGCTGAGGGCCTGGAGCTCATTGACGAAGGGAACCACGAAGCCGTAGAAATCCGCCCGGGTGATGTCCTCCAGATGGCAGCGGGGAATGACCCCGGCACTGAATGCATCCTTTACCGTGCCCAGGTAGTAGTCCAGCACCTGGGAGCGGGTCATTTTCATTTTCTTGAAGATGTGGTAATCGGAGCAGGAAACCAGAATGCCGGTCTCTTTGATGCCCAGATCCCGTACCAGCTTGAAGTCCTCCTTGCTGGCCCGAATCCAGCTGGTGATCTCCGGGAAGCGAAGGCCCAGCTCCATGCACTTTTCCAGGGCCTGGCGGTCCTTTTTGCTGTAAATAAAGAACTCCGTCTGGCGGATGATGCCGTAGGGCCCGCCCAGCTTACTGAGCAGCTTGTAGATGTTCACGATCTGGTCCACGGTGTAGGGCTCCACGCTCTGCTGCCCATCCCGCAGGGAGGTGTCGGTGATCCAGATTTCCTCCGGCATGTTCAGGGGCACCCGGCGGTGGTTGAAGGCCACCTTGGGCACCGTGCCGTAGGAATAGATTTCCCGCTGCAGATTGGGTTCGGATACGTCCTGGAGGGAATATTTGTAAGAATTCTTCTCCAACAGGTTGGTTTTGCTGGAAATCTCCAACATTGGAAAGACCCCTTTCTCCTGGGTTTGTATGATTGTATACAATTATACTTGCGTTTGTAGAAAAGTCAAGTGTTTTTTATATGCGGACAACTTCGCCCCACTGTAGTCTGTAATGCATAAAAATTGTTGTATGACGCACTGGCGCGGCAGCGCCCATAGCTTCCCCCGGGGGGAAGCTGTCGCCCAAATCGGCACTTCGGAACCGATTTGGGTGACTGATGAGGAACGGCGACCAGCTTCGACACGCTGTGCAGTCCGTTAAAAAGGTGAAAATGAACCTTTTCCCATGTTATTTTGGTGCATACTGGCCGGAACCCATCGCCGTTCCTCATCCGACCCGGCTTACGCCGGGCCACCTGTTCATTATGGTATGATTGCCACCGGCAATCATTGAGATTTTGAATTCGCTGCGCGGAGCACCACCCCCGGGGGAAGGTATTTTCGCCGTCCTGTCACATTACTAAAACTCAATTTTTAAGAGCCTCCCGTATATGTAGCAGAATCGGGACGGGAAACCTGTCCCCTACATAGAGAACGAATTGCATACCATTCAACCGAACACGCAATTGCGTTACCTGGCGGGAGGCTGAGAGCATCCCCTACAGTGGCTGGGGGTATCGGTACCCGTTACCGTTCAACCGACCTGGAAATATTGGATTTTTTCCAAAAACGGAGAAAAATGTCCTTTACTTTTGGGTACACTTATGTTATGATAGCCAAGCTGGCTATGGCTGGCTGACAGCCCGCGGCTCAGTTTCGGGATTCACCACCCACACTTAGCCGCCGGGGAATTTTATGTAAAGGTGGAAAATACCATGATTCAGAAGGAAAAGAAGACTCAGGTCATCCTGGACAACGCGACCCACGAGGGCGACACCGGTTCTCCCGAGGTTCAGGTCGCCATCCTGACTGCCCGCATCAACGAGCTCACCGATCACCTGCGCGTGCACAAGCACGACAACCACTCCCGCCGTGGTCTGCTGATGATGGTTGGTAAGCGCCGCAAGATGCTGGACTACCTGGCCAACAAGGACATCAACCGTTACCGCGCCCTGATTGCCAAGCTGGGTATCCGTAAGTAAGATTTGACAAAGGCGACGGTATCCCCGTCGCCTTTTCAAGCGTCAACCCCTTCGGGAGTGATTTTAGCAATTGAAAGTGTCCCCGGTGAAAAGCGGAGGCAATTTCAATGGCTAAACCTCCCGAAACAACAATATTTTAAACGGAGGTAATTCAATGGTAACTCACAAACAGTTCCCGAACCACAAGGTTTTTGAAATGGAAATCGGCGGCCGTCCCTTCACCGTGGAAACCGGTAAGGTGGCAGAGCTGGCCAACGCCGAGTGCATCTGCCGCTACGGCGACACCGTGGTGCTCACCACCTGCACCGCCAACCCCATCCCCAAGGCGGGCATCGACTACTTCCCCCTGACCATCGAGTTTGAAGAGCGGATGTACTCCGTGGGCCGCATCCCCGGCTCCTTCAACCGCCGGGAGGGCAAGCCCAGCGAGCGGGGCATCCTGAACAGCCGGATCATCGACCGGCCCATGCGTCCCCTCTTCGACGAAGAGCTGCGCAACGATACCGTGGTCACCTGCACCGTGCTGGCCAATGACTACGATAACCCCGTGGAGATCGTGGCTTCCCTGGGCGCTTCCATCGCCATCGCTTCTTCCGATGTGCCCTGGAACGGACCCGTGGCCACCACCAACGTGTGCCACCTGAACGGCCGCTATATCATCAACCCCTCCACCGAGGAGCGGGAGGCTTCCGACTGCTTCGTGTGCATTTCCTCCACCTTCGAGAAGGTGGTTATGATCGAGACCGAGGCCAACGAGGCTCCCGAGGCTGTGGTGCTGGAGTCCATCCGCATCGCCCACGAGACCAACATGGAGATCGTGAAGTTCATTAACTCCATCGTTGCCGAAATCGGCAAGCCCAAGTTCACCTTCGAGAAGGCCGCCGTGAACCACGAGCTGCTGGACGACCTGATGGCCTACGGCCTGAATCAGATTGAGTACGCTCTGGACACCCCCGACAAGAATGTCCGGGAGGAGCGCCTCACCGCCGCCCGGCTGGACTTCCAGGAGAAGTTCGGCGAGAAGTACGAGGACTTCGAGACTCACATCGAGGTCTGCCTCTACAAGATGCAGAAGAAGGTGGTCAAGAAGTGGCTGCTCCAGGGCAAGCGTGTGGACGGCCGCGGCATGGACGAGATTCGTCCCCTGGCTGCCGAGGTTGGCGTGCTGCCCCGGGTCCATGGCTCCGGCCTGTTTACCCGTGGCCAGACCCAGGTCCTGTCCATCTGCACCCTGAACACCCTGTCCGCTGCCCAGAAGATGGATACCATCTACTCCGAGGATACCAAGCGCTATATCCATCACTATAATTTCCCCGCTTACTCCACCGGCGAAGCCCGTGCCGCCCGGTCCACCAGCCGTCGTGAAATCGGTCACGGCGCCCTGGCCGAGAAGGCCCTGCTGCCTGTGATCCCCAGCGTGGAGGAGTTCCCCTACGCCATCCGTGTGGTGTCCGAGGTTCTGTCCTCCAACGGCTCCACCTCCCAGGGCTCCATCTGCGGCTCCACCCTGGCGCTGATGGACGCCGGTGTGCCCATCAAGCGGCCCGTGGCGGGCATCTCCTGCGGCCTGATCTCCGACCAGGAGACCGGCGAGTGGAGAACCTTCACCGACATCCAGGGCGTGGAGGACTTCCACGGCGAGATGGACTTCAAGGTGGCCGGTACCACCGAGGGCATCACCGCCATCCAGATGGACCTGAAGAACAAGGGCCTGACCATGGAGATCATCGCCGACGCCCTGGAGCGCTGCCGCAAGGCCCGTCTGGAAATCCTCAGCGAGATCATGCTGCCCTGCATCGCCGAGCCTCGCGCCGAGGTGTCCGAGTTCGCTCCCAAGATGCTGAGCCTGAAGATTCCCGTGGACAAGATCCGGGAGGTCATCGGCTCCGGCGGCAAGACCATCCAGAAGATCTGCGCCGACACCGGCGCCAAGGTGGACATCGACGACGACGGCTCCGTGTTCATCTCCGCCGTGGACTCCGCCGCTGCCTACGCCGCCAAGAAGATGGTGGACGACATCTGCTTCGTCCCCGAGGTGGGTAAGATCTACTACGGCAAGGTGGTCCGCATCCTGCCCATCGGCGCCTTCGTGGAGATTGCCCCCGGCCATGACGGCATGGTCCACATCTCCAAGCTGGAAAACCGCCGGGTGGAAAAGGTGGAAGACGTGCTGAACCTGGGCGACATGACCTACGTGAAGTTCATGGGCTTCGACGAAAAGGGCCGGGCCAACTTCAGCCGCAAGGACGCCCTGAAGGAAATGGAAAACAAGTAAAATAACCAACGCCGCCGGAGCAGCAATGCCCCGGCGGCTTTTGGATTATCAAAGGATTCTGCCGGATTCAGGCAGTAATCAGATAAATTGTAATTTGGCGGGTAGATACGGCAGCGCCCCTTGGCTCCCCCTATGGGGGAGCTGGCTGCCCCGTAAGGGGCAGACTGAGAGGGCGATAATGATTCGGCTGTCATTATCTTACTGCGGTACCCTCTCAGTCAGCCTGACGGCTGCCAGCTCTCCCAAAGGGAGAGCCAAGGGGTGCGTCAGTTCCGGTACGCCAAATTACAATTTATCGATTCACTGGGACTCATTGATTTTATACCCCATGGGGAGTATAATAAGGAAAACAAATCCGGGAGGGAATCCATGGATACCTGCATCATTTTCGGGGCGGCGGAGTTTGACGGACTTTTGATGCCCGTCTGCCCGGGGGATTTCATCATCGCCGCCGACGGCGGGCTGCGCCACACCCAGGCCCTGGGGCTGCGGCCCAATGAAATCATCGGGGATTTCGACTCCCTGGGCTATGTGCCGGAGGAGGGCGTGGTGTTCCCTGTGGAAAAGGACGACACCGACACCATGCTGGCCGTGAGAAGAGGCTTGGAATTGGGCCTGCGGCGGTACGTGATATACGGCGGCATGGACGGCAAACGGCTGGACCACACCCTGGCCAATTTTCAAACCCTGTGCTTCCTGGCCCAGCACGGGGCGGTGGGATTCCTGGTGGGCCGGGATTACATTGCCTGCGCCGTGAAAGATGGAACACTTCGTTTCCCGGCCGGAGCGGAGGGGGATTTCTCCCTGTTCTGCCTGGGCAAAGATGCCAAGGGCGTTACCATCCGGGGGCTGTACTATGAGGCGGAGGACATCACCCTCACCAGCTCCTTCCCCCTGGGGGTGAGCAACCATTTCACCGGAACGGAAGCCGCCGTCACGGTAGAGGATGGCACCCTCCTGGCCCTGTGGGAACGAAAAACCGGCCTGCCGGAGCTTGTTTGAGAATTGTAACTTAGCGTACCGGAACCGTCGCACCCCTTGGCTCCCCCTATGGGGGAGCTGGCTGCCCCGTAAGGGGCAGACTGAGAGGGCAACACGGTTTATTTTGCTGATATGGCGGGATCTTACTTCACTACCCTCTCAGTCAGCCTGACGGCTGCCAGCTCTCCCAAAGGGAGAGCCAAGAGGCGTTGCCGTATCTGCCCACGAAATTTCAATTTCTCGGATCAACACATCATCTGATCGGAAAGGATTTCATTATGGCATTTGATGCTTTTTTTCTGACCTCCGTATTGGAGGAAATCCGCACCCGTTGTCTGGGGGCCCGGGTGGACAAGCTCCACCAGCCCAGCCGGGATACCCTGATCCTCCATCTGCGCTGCCAGCAGGGGCGGGAGAAGCTGCTGTTTGTGGCCAACCCCACCGCCCCCCGGCTGCATCTGACTTCTGCCTCCCCGGAAAATCCTGCGGAGCCTCCCATGTTCTGTATGCTCCTGCGCAAGCATCTGCTGGGTGCCCGGCTGACGGACATCTCCCAGCCGGAGATGGAGCGCTGCGCCGTGTTCACCTTCGACTGCACCGACGAAATGGGCTTCCCCGTCCAGAAGCGGCTGGTGGCGGAGCTCATGGGCCGCACCTGTAATCTGTACCTGCTGGCCCCCGACGGGCGGATTCTGGACTGTCTGCGGCGCATCGGTCTGGACGAAAGCGCCAAGCGGGCCGCCCTGCCGGGCCTGAACTACGTGGAGCCGGAAAAAATCACCAAGGAGAATCCCCTTCATCTGAACTTGGAAGATTATGTCAACCTGCTGAATGCCCCCGGGGCGGACGTGCTCAGCGACCGGCTGATGGATTGTCTCGGCGGCCTGTCCCCCCTGGTGTGCCGGGAGGCGGCGCTGTTTGCCGCGGGGGATACGGATGCCCGGGTGGGCTCCCTGGATATCCCCAAAACCGCCGAAAAGCTGGAGCTGTTCTTTGCCGAGCATCTGCGCCACCCCGCCCCCTACTACTGCGCCCAGGCCGACGGCACGCCTAAGCAGTTTGCCTTCTGCCCCATCCGGGAGTACGGGGAATGCCGCCAGGCGGAGAGCTTTGCTTCGCTGCTGGACAGCTACTACACCCTCCGGGACCGGAAGGACCTGATCCGTCAGAAAAGCCAGGGGGTGCGCAAAACCGTCACCAATCTCTGCCAGCGGCTGCGCCGGAAGCTGGCGGTGCAGCAAAAGGAGCTGGAGGCCACCTACGACCGGGAGCGGCTGCGCCAGCTGGGGGACATCCTCACCGCCAACCTGAATAGGATCACCAAGGGCCAGCCCAGCATCGAATGCCAGGACTTTTACGATGAGGATATGAAAACCGTCTCCATCCCCCTGTCCCCCATCCTCTCCCCCCAGCAGAACGCTGCCAAATTCTACAAGGATTACACCCGAATGAAAAACGCGGAGAAGGAGCTGACAAAGCAGATTGCCCTGGGTCAGGAGGAGCTGGAGTACCTGGAAAGCGTGCTGGAGGAGCTGAACCGGGCGGACACCGAGGCGGAGCTGGAGGAAATCCGCCAGGAGCTGCAGTCCGGCGGCTATCTGCGCCAGGACACCGGCCGGAAGAAAATGAAGCAGAGCAAGCTCCCCCCCATGCGCTTTGAGAGCACCGACGGCTTCCCCATCTATGTGGGCCGGAACAACCGGCAGAACGATGAGCTCACCTTCCGCCTGGCCCGGAAGGACGACATCTGGTGCCACGCCTCCAAGGTCCACGGCAGCCATGTGATCATCTCCTGCAACGGAAAAACGCCCCCGGACAACACCATCACCCAGGCCGCTCAGCTGGCCGCCTACTACGCCGAAACCGGCGGGGGCCAGAACATCCCCGTGGACGTGACGGTGGTGAAGCAGGTGAAGAAAATTCCCAGCGGCAAGCCGGGGATGGTGATCTACCACAGCTATAAAACCGTCATTGCCAACCCCTACAAGGAAATCGTGGTGGATGCCCTCAACGCCGAACCAACGCAGTGAAGGGTGTTGCAATAAAATGGTACACGCCACCGTAGGGGCGGCTATTAGCCGCCCGCGGGGTACAAGCCAAAAATGATGAACCGGGTTGGGCGAATTCCCACAGCACCTCGACGAAACTGTAGGGGAGGATCGTATCCTCCCGCGCAGTACCAGCCCACAGTGACAACTCATGTTGGGCGAAGTGGGTACCGCGTCGGCATTGTACCATTCAACCGGACACTCAGTTGACAAACCTGGCAGGAGGCTACGAGCCTCCCCTGCATTCAGGTCGAACCGCTGTAGGAATTCGCCGGGGTGCATTCCAATTCGGAAGCCGGTGCCGCGCGGGCGGCTAATAGCCGCCCCTACGATGGGTTATGCAGCAAAATGAAATTCAATAACCATTTATTCCTGAGGCGGCAGCCTCTTTTTTTCTTGCTATTTTCCGGTGAAAAGGCTATAATGTAGAAAGAGAGATTCTGTCAAGAGGAAGAACGATGGACAAAAAGAAGATTCTGCTGCTCACCACCGGCGGCACCATTGCTTCCCTGCCCGGCGGGGAAGGGTTGGAACCCCGGCGCAGTGAGGTGATGGAGCTGGCGCTGGATCAGCTTCGTAATTTTTATGAGATCACCGTGGACGATGTGATGTGCCTGGATTCCTCCAACATCACCCCGGAGGAGTGGCAGCTCATCGCCCGCCATATTTTTGACCGCCGGGAAGGTTTCGATGGCATCGTGGTCTCCCACGGCACCGATACCATGGCCTACACTGCCTCCGCCGTGACCTTCATGCTGCCGGATATTGACCTGCCCGTGGTATTCACCGGCTCCCAGCTGCCCCTGGCAGACATGCTGTCCGATGGCCCTTCCAATCTGCGCACCGCTTTTGCCATGGCGGCCTCGGGGCACCCCGGGGTGTTCCTGGCCTTCGACCGGAAGGTGATGCTGGGCTGCCGGGCGGTGAAGGTTCGGGCCTCCGGCTTTTCCGCCTTCGAAAGCGTCAACGCCCGCTACGCCGCCCAGGTCACCAACCGGGGGCTGGTGGTGGATGAAGCCGTGCTCCCGGTGCGCCGGGGGGAGGCCCGCTTCTGCCCGGAGATCAGCCGGGAAATTTTCCTGTTAAAGCTCACCCCGGGATTGAACCCGGCGGTGTTTGATGTGCTGGCCGCCATGGGCTACAAGGGCATCGTCATCGAAGCCTTCGGCCTGGGGGGCGTGAACGTGCTCCACAAGGGCCTGCGGGGCATCCGCCGGGCGGTGGAGGACGGCATCAGCGTGGTGGTCACCACCCAGTGCCTGTACGACAGCGCCAACCTCCAGGTTTACCAGGTTGGCACGAAGCTTTTGGAGCTGGGCGTCATCCAGGGGCGGGACATGACCAGCGAGGCCGCCATGACCAAGCTCATGTGGGCCATCGGCCAGGGAATGACCCCGGAGGAAATCAAGGGCCTGTTCGGCAAAAACCTTGCCGGAGAGGTGGACGTATCATAATTGCCGGTAAAGTGGTTCTTTCGTAGATATAAGATATAAGATATGAGATATAAGATATCCTGACACTTAACGTCAAAAAGGTGCTTGTTTTTCAGAGAACGGTTCGTTAAAGAAATATCTTATATCTTGTATCTCATATCTTATATCTTCCACTATGTTCTGCTTTTCTGAGCAATCCCAATAACCCCATATCAAAAAAGGAGGAAACCTATGGACCCGATATATGTTACCGGACACCGGAACCCGGACACCGACTCCATCGTGGCGGCCATGGCCTATGCGGCCCTGCGCAATGCCTGCGGCGACCGGGAGTACGAGGCCGCCTGCCTGGGCCATGTGTCCGACGAGACCCAGATCGTGCTGGACCGCTTCGGCTTCCAGCCCCCCAAGCGTATCTATAATATGTATACCCAGGTCCGGGACCTGGATTTTGACACACCCCCCATCCTCAGTGATGCGGTGACTCTGGACCGGGCCTGGAAGCTCCTGTCCGACGATAAAAAGAGTTCCGCTCTTCCCGTGGCCAAGGAGGATGGCACCTTGTTCGGTATGCTGTCCCGGGAGGATGTGGCCAGCTACAATATGGACCAGGTGTTTAATGGCTTCCTGGAGCCGGTGCCCCTGTTTAACGTCCTGTCCGTTCTGGAGGGCAAGGTCCTCAACGAGGCCGGAGAAAGCACCGATACCATCGGCGGCGAGGTGACCATCGCCCTGCCCAAGAGCCGGGAGAATCTGCTGTTCAATTCCCCCAACATGGTGGTGCTCTGCGGCCACCAGCCGGAGATGATCCGCCGGGCCCTGGAGCTGGGGGTGAACTGCCTGGTGCTGTGCCAGGCGGAGCTGGACGAGGAGCTGCGCACCCTGCCCACCACCACCTGCATCATCTCCACCCCCTTCGACGCCTATTCTGCCGCCCGCCTGATTTTCCAGTCCACCCCCGTGGGCCGGATCTGCCGCACCAAGGACCTGGTGTGCTTCCATCTGGAGGACCGGGTGGACGAAGTGCGGGAGCAGGTGCTGAAGCATCGGGAGCCCTGCTACCCCATCCTGGACGACAGCGACAAGGTGGTTGGCGTGCTCACCCGGTATCATCTGCTCCGCCCCCGGCGTAAGCGGGTGGTGCTGGTGGACCACAACGAAGCCGCCCAGTCCGTGCCCGGGCTGGAGGAGGCGGAAATTCTGGAGATCATCGACCACCACCGCCTGGCGGACATTCAGACCAGCAATCCCATCACCATGCGCAACGAGCCCGTGGGCTCCACCAACACCATCATCGCCACCATGTTCCAGGACCGGGGTCTCATGCCCTCGGAGAAGATGGCGGGGCTCATGGCTGCGGCGATCCTTTCGGATACGGTTATGTTCAAGTCCCCCACCTGCACCTCCCGGGACATCCGCATGGCTGAACGCCTGGCCCGGATTGCCAACATTTCCCTGGACGAGCTGGGCAAGACCATTTTCTCCGCCAGCCTGGGCAGCAAGTCCGCCGAGGAACTGCTGTTCACCGACTACAAGGAGTTCCACATCGCCGGCCACGATCTGGCTGTGGCCCAGATCACCTGCGTGGACAGCCCCAGCATGCTGGAGCGGAAGGAGGAGTTCCTGAAGCACATGAACAAGGTGGCCCAGAAGCAGGGCTTCTCCATGGTGCTGCTGATGCTCACCGATGTGCTGATGGAAGGCACCCAGCTGATTTACGTAGGCGACGACGAGACCATCCGTCAGGCCTTCAATGCCAGCCCCAAGGATAACACCGTCTTCCTGCCGAAGATCATGAGCCGCAAAAAGCAGGTCATCCCCATGCTCTCCGCCCTGTGGGGCTAAGCGGGCATGGCCCGCGGCAAATGCCGCACCGGGCTGATGTGTCATCCGGGACTCCTGGGTAATGCCCGGAAACGCTTTCGCGGAAATAGTCGGATACAGATTGGCAGCACGATATCCATTCCGTTCGGAATTGTCGATATCCGCTTCGCGGTCGATATGTGCTTCCCACACGAGATGCGCCGCGGCGCGAGAGGGAATGGATATCATATCGAACGGGAACAACGTGAGCGTATCTCGACGCCGAAGGCGATATCGAATTTTCCCATGAAGGAAAATATATCGTCATAACCATTCACAAATGAGGAAAAAATATGTCTTTTGAAACCCTCCTGGGCAATGAACAACTGAAAAAGAATCTGGCCCGGAGCGTTTCCATGGGGCATATCTCCCATTTCTATCTGATCTCCGGCCCCGCCGGGTCGGGAAAGCACACCCTGGCCCGGCTCTTGGCCGCGGCCATCCTCTGCCGGGGGGAGCGGAAGCCCTGCCTTGGCTGCCCCGCCTGCCGGAAGGTGCTGGCGGGCGCCCACCCGGACTTCATCACCGTGGACGACCCGGAGAAAAAGACCGTCCCCGTGGACCTGATCCGTCAGGCCCGGGCGGATATGTATATCCAGCCCAACGAATCGGATCATAAAATTTACCTCTTCCCCCGGGCCCAGGACATGGGTCTGCCGGGACAGAACGCCCTGCTGAAGGTGCTGGAGGAGCCCCCGAAATACGGCGTGTTCCTCCTGCTGGCGGACAATCCCAATAAGCTGCTGCCCACGGTCCGCTCCCGGTGCACGGAGCTGAAGCTGCTCCCCCTGCCCCAGGAGGTACTGTTGGCCCAGCTGAAAAAGGAGTTCCCCGCCGCAGCCCGGGAGGATCTGCTGGCCGCCGCTTCTCGCAGCGGTGGATTCCTTGGCCAGGCCAAGCAGCTGCTGGAAAACGGCCAGACCGTCAGCCCTCAGACCCTGGGCTTCCTGAAAGCTGTGGGGGAAAAGGATGTGCTGGAACTGATTCAGACTTTGGTACCCATGGAAAAATGGAAGCGGGATGTCCTGACCCAGACCCTGAACGAATGGCTGGAGCTGACGGAAAACGCCCTGCTCTGCCGCAGCGGCATGGACACCGTCTCCCCCCACGCCCGCCGTCTGGCCAAGGAACGCACCAGCAAGGAGCTGATGGACATCATCACCCACCTGCAAAAGGCCGTCACCTACACCCAGGCCAACGTCTCCCCCGCCGCCGTCTGCGGCTATCTGGAGTGGGAGCTGCAAAATATATAAATTGTGGAATCGCCACTGTAGGGGAGAATATCATCCTCCCGCGCAGTACAACCCCACAATAAAAAACCAGGTTCGGCGAATCCGCACAGCACTCCGACCACACTGTAGGGGAGGATCGTATCCTCCCGCGCAGCGTAAACCCACGATGAGAAATAAGGTTGGGCGAATTGGTACAACGTCGGACATTTTACCATTCAACCAAACACGCAATAAACCAACCTGGCGGGAGGCTACGAGCCTCCCCTACAATACAGTGGCTGGGCAAAAATTTCGAATCCGTCAATTCCGCGCACCGTCCAAATCGGTGCCGTACCCATAAAAGGAGCAAACAAATGGAAGAACTTCTCAATCCTGTCCAGCAGGAAACGGTGGAGGTCGTGGACATCCAGTTCCGTCCCGGGCAGAAAATTTATTTCTTTGACCCCGACGGCGCCAGCTTCCTCCCGGGGGATCATGTGATTATGGATACCGCCCGGGGACCGGAGTTCGGCATCTGCGCCGGGGGGAACCACACCATTTCCGTCAAGGATGTGGTGGCTCCCCTGCGGAAAATTCTCCGCAAGGCCACCAGCCAGGACGAAAAGATCAACGCCGAAAACCGCAGCCGGGAGCGCCGGGCCTTTGAAATCTGCATGCAGAAAATCCAGCACCACGGTCTGGATATGCAGCTGGTATCCGCCGAGTGCGCCTTCGACGGCAGCAAGATCCTGTTCTACTTCACCGCCGACGAGCGGGTGGACTTCCGGGAGCTGGTGAAGGACCTTGCCGGTGTGTTCCACACCCGGATTGAGCTGCGCCAGATCGGCGTCCGGGACAAGGCCAAGATGGTGGGCGGTCTGGGCATCTGCGGCCGGCCCTTCTGCTGCGCCAGCTTCCTGGATGATTTCCAGCCTGTGTCCATCAAAATGGCCAAGACCCAGAACCTCAGCCTGAACCCCACCAAAATCTCCGGCACCTGCGGCCGGCTGATGTGCTGCCTGAAATACGAGCAGGACACCTATGAGAGCCTGATCCGTTCCAGCCCCAAGGTGGATTCCTTTGTGGATACCCCCGAGGGCCGGGGCACCGTGGTGGAATCCGAGATTCTCCGCCAGCGGGTGAAGGTGCAGATGGAAAACAACCCGGACACCGTGAGCGTTTTTTCCAACGAGGAGATCGCCGTCCTGCGCAATGGCAAGGCCAAGAAGAACGACCCGCCCATCCCGGCAGACCTGGCTCCCATTTCCGGCAGCGGCAAGCGCCCTGCCAGGGCCAGACAGGAGGAGGCTCCTCTGCTGGAGCCCATCCGCTTCCGCTACAGCACCGAGCAAATCGTGGAGGAACCCGCTCCCGCGCTCCAGCCGGAACAGGAGCAGCGGCCTCCCCGTTCCCGCCGCCGCAAGGGCAACCGCCCGGAGGGCCGGGAACCTTCCGAGCAGCAGGATGCAAAGCAGAACGAAGCAAAGCAAATGCAGCCCGCCGAACAAAATGAGGAGCCCGGCAAGGAGCAGCCCGAACAGGGCCAGCGCCCGCCCCGCCAGCGCCGGGAGCAGCGACCCCGGAAGCAGGACAAGGGCGAACCCAAACAGGAAAAGCAGGCGGGCCAGAAACAGGACAACCGGGAGCAGAGCAGAGAACCCCGCCCGCCCCGTCCTCCCAGGAAAAATTCCCAGCAGGGCAGCCAGGGCAATCAGTCCAGCCAGCCCAGCCAGCCGAACCAGTCCGCTCCCGCCCAGGGCGTCCAGCCCGCTGCCGAGGGAGAGACCCAAAAGCCCCGCCGCCGGAACAATTACTACCGCCATCGCAAGCCCAAAGCCCCCCAAACCTGATTCTACCGGGGGTAGAGTTCAACGGGCAGTAGAATTCTATGGTCAATTTCTATACAATTCGTGCCATTCCACCAGGGAGTGGCACGTTTTGGTTTACATTTGGATTTGGAACCTTTATAATAGTAGCATTCATGAATTTTCATTGCGGGAAATAGTCATTTGATGGTTTGCACCGCCCAGCCCACTGTAGGGGCGGCTCGTAGCCGCCCGCAACGTAACGGAACTGGGTGTTCCGTCAAACGGGATCGCATCCGACACCCTGCGAATTCGCCCGACCTGGTTTGTCGCAATCCGGTTTCCTGCGCGGGAGGCTGCGAGCCTCCCCTACACTGGCTGGGCAATTGTCTCAGCCTGATACGCATAATCGTTACCGGGCTTTACCCAGGAGTCCCGGATCACACATCAGCCCGGTGCGCCATTGTCCGCGGGCACTGCCCGCCAATTTTCCCTACGTTTCATCTTTCAACATCCGAAAGGAGAATTCCCATGTCATTTACCATTTTTGTGGACGGCAGCGCCAATCTGCCGGACCGGACGCTCCAGGAGCTGAAATTGTCCATCCTGCCCTGCAGCTTTAGTCTGGACGGCGTTCCCGCCACCTACAACGGCAATCTGGGCAGCTTCGATGCCCACGAGTACTACCAAATGCTCCTGGGGGGCAGCGTGGTGAAGACCAGCTTGCTGAACACCCAGCTCTTTCTGGATCATTTCCGTCCGGAGCTGGAGCAGGGCCGGGATGTGGTGTATTTCTCCATGTCCTCCGGCATCAGCGGCACCTTCCAGGCGGCGCGCATCGCGGCGGAGGAGCTGTTGGAGGAATTTCCGGGCCGCACCGTCCGGGTTGTGGACTCCCTGGGCGCGGGCTTTGGCACCGGCCTGATGGCCTGCCGGGCGTCGGATCTCCGTTCGGAGGGAAAGACCGCGGCGGAAACCGCGGACATCATGGATGCCGAGGCCCACAATATGCTCCAGTTTTTCACCGTGGACGACCTGAATTTCCTCAAGCGCACCGGCCGGGTGTCCGGCGCCACTGCCATGATCGGTACCGTGCTGAACATCAAACCCATCCTCTGGGGCGATCCCACCGGCCACATCACCGCCCGGAGCAAGCAGCGGGGCAGAAAGAAAGCCCTGGCCGCCATTGTGGAGGAATACCGCAAGGGGGTCATTGACCCGGAAAACCAGCGGGTTGCCATCTCCCACGGGGACTGCGAGGAGGAAGCCGACCGGCTGGCGGAGATGATCCGGGCGGTGGCACCCCCCAAGGAGCTGATCATCGCGCCCCACGAGCCCTTCACCGGCGCCCATGTGGGCCCGGGGATGCTGGCCCTGTTCTTCCGGGGCAGGAACAGAAGCGAAGTGTAGTACGAATTCTTGATTAAATTCCCATGCGCCACAGACGCGCCACGATAAATGAAAGCTTTGGGGCATGGGAATTTTTGTACATCAATTCCGGTTGCCCCGTTAGGGGCGAGGACTTGGTACATTTTCAATTTTACTGTGAAGACTTTCACAGTAAAATCTTTCATATCAGCTTGGTCTATTGGCGCAATACTGCGTTATCGTCACTTGCCATACATACAGTATGGCTGCGTTCCTCTGCCTTGTCTTGCTCCAATATCCCTGCGCTGCTAATTAAATCTTTTTATCAAGAATTAGTATGAATTC
>JALFGI010000260.1 GCA_022777455.1 Clostridiales bacterium
GCTTCCCCCCTGGCGTAGGAACCAAACAGGTACATCGCAGGGATGTTGTACTTTTGAATGACCGGGAAGACGCGTTTTTTAATTTCATCCAGTGTGTAAATCATGAACATCCCTCCTTTGTTTTTATTATACTTCCAAATCAGCGATTATGCAATCTCACAGAAAAGAAAAATGGACAGATTTCCTGTCGAAACCTGCCAACTTTTCTTTTGTGTTGCGTACACGTTGAATTCTCCTTTTAGAGATAACAGATAATGGAGAATCGTACAGAAACGCCACAAACCTTGGCAAAATATCCATTATCTATTCGCTATTATCCATTATCTCTTATCTGAGCCCCGAAGGGGCGTTTCTGGTGCCGGCAACCGGACTCGATTACATTATGGTGTCGGCGTCGTCCAGCCGACGCCGAAGGACAGTCCACCGGACTGTCCCATTTAAATGCGTTCGAGTCCGATTCCTGATACCACAAAGAAAGGCACCCAAATGGGTGCCCTTCTTTGTGGTGCACCACGGCAATCCAAATCCGAACCGGTATTGTTCTTTACGGCTTCTTTCACATCGTCCAAGGTGATGGTTCTGGTTCCATCTTTGTAGTTGAAGGTGAGAACCAGCTTGTCATCATACAGGTAGATGGCGTTTACAAAGGCGTCGATCAGCATTTTGCGGTGGGACTGTTGGCGTACATCCAGCTTACGGAATTTGTGCAGCCAGAAGGTAACGAACTCCGGGCTGATTCTGGGCTTGGCGATTTTTTCGTTGGCGATCTTGATTTCCAAATCTTCCTTCGTAGCTTCCAGTTCCTCCAAGCGGGTCTTGGTGGATTTGGTGAGGATGCCCTGCTGGATGGCGTTCAGGAGATTTTGAATGCCGGTTTCTGCCTCACGCAACTGCTGCTCATACAGGGGAAGGCTTGTATTTTCTCTGTCCTGCAAATCCATCACCATGGACACGATAGCTTCAATGGCTTTGTCATCCATGACCACCTTCATCACTTCGTTGACAACCAGATCTTCCAGCCATTGCTTGCGCACAGGCTTTTTCTTGCAGTCCGTCCGCTTCTTTTTTACGGACACGCACTTGTAGTAGTGATGAATGGTGCCGTTCCGGCTTTTGCCGCTCTCCCCGCAGAGGTAGGCACCACAGTAGCCGCAGAACAGTTTCGTGGTCAGCAGGTAATCATCCTCGGCTTTGTGACGAGCCGGGGCTTTTCTGTTTTGTGCCAGCTTCTCCTGAACACGGTCAAACAAATCCTCCGGGACGATGGCAGGGATACCGTCTGGGATGATGATGTCCCGATATTTGTATTCTCCGATATAGCGGCGGTTGCTCAGCATGTGCTGAATGCTGTTGAAATTCAGCGGTTGACCACGGGTATTTCGGACACCGCTCTCATTCAGCCAGTCCCGCAGCTCCTTCATCGTCGCGCCCTTATCGTATTTCTTGAACATGTCCAGAACAAAGGGTGCAGTCAGCGGGTCAATCTGAAAATGCTGTTCCTCATCAATCACATAACCGATGGGAAGGGTGCCGCCGTTGAACTTGCACTTCAGCGCATTTTCTTTTCTGCCGCGGATGACCTTTTCAGACAGATCGGCGGAGTAATACTCGGCATAACCTTCCAGCACGGATTCCAGAATGATGCCCTCCGCGCCTTCTGAAATCACTTCCGTTGCGGACACCACTTTCACGCCGTTCCGTTTCAGCTGCGCTTTGTACCGTGCACTGTCGTAACGGTTTCTCGCAAATCTATCCAGCTTCCAGACGATGACCATATCAAACAGCTTCTTGCCACTGTCCTTAATCATCTCCTGAAAATCCGGGCGGTTGTCCGTCTTGGCGGAATAGGCACGGTCAATATAGTGGCGCAGAATCGTGATGCCGTTCTTTTCGGCAAAGGCGGTGCATTCCCGAATCTGACCTTCGATGGATTCCTCCCGCTGGCTGTCGGAGGAGTATCGGGCATAAATCACAGCTTTCATTTCTTACCCTCCGTCATCATCTGAAACAGGGATTCCTTCAATCGTTCATTCATAGGCGAGCCGGGCTCAAAGCACATTTCGATAAAATCCCGCAGTTCCGGAGCATCATGCTGTTTCATGATTTTGTTTTCGTAGAGCTTTCCTCTGGGGTCATCGCAGCGGGCAAAGATATAGTCCATCGATACATCGAAGTAGTCCGCATACTTGCGCAGGAGTTCAACCGTGGGAGCAGCCTGTCCGTTTTCATAGCGGTTGATGCTGGACTGGTTGGAGCCAACCTCCTGTGCAAGTTTTGCCTGAGAAAGCCCAACGCTTTCCCGCAATACCCGCAGACGCTTTCCTAACTCCTTCAATTCTTCTCACCTCCAGCTTGTTGTGTGATTACTATATCACGCACGCAACCCTAAGTCAACCCTATAATAGAATTGATGTGAAATGAAAACGTATTCCATATAAACTAAGCGCCCGCAGGGTGCGTAGCTCACAAGGAACTTGTGATTCAAAGGGCTTGGGAGATCTCCCAACAAGCTGAAAACGCACAGATCCGCCGGAGCGGAAATGCGCGTTTTTCGCATATGGCGCGCCATAAGCATTGCTTGCCACTAGTATCCAGAATTCCGGATACAACTGGCAAGCAATGCATCTGTATATACAAATGCGAAAAACCATCCATTCCGCCTTCACGGAACGAATGGTTTTTCTGCTTGTTCAGGCACTGCCCCAAACCCCGGTGAACGCAGCCCTTCGGGTTTCGGCTACGCGATTCTGGTAATCGCTTTATCTTACCGCCGCCCACTTTGGCCGAAGCAGATTTTCCTTGCTTTCCCTTGGAAAACGAACTATAATTGCCCATGAACAAAGAAAGGATGGAAGCCGCTGTGACGAATACCGGATTCTTGAAAAGAGCTGCC
>JALFGI010000262.1 GCA_022777455.1 Clostridiales bacterium
CTTTTTTTCCTTAATTATAATAAAAATCACCGTCAATTCGTAATAATAGTTGAAAATACGCCGGTCGCTGTTCCAATAGCCGCTTGGCGTTCCGCGCATATTAGCACATCCAGGCTCCGCTGTCAATCTTTTACAGAGAGAATTTGCAAAACGTTCATAGTTTTCTGGGCCGAAGAAGTTTTGTCAGGAGTTCCTTTTAGCCTTTTTTCTGCAGTTTATGCAAAAAATTCTGCACTGCATAATCTATTCCATGACTCTGAGAAATATTCCAATTTAGAATTGAACGCAAGGAAATATATGTATGGTTTATATCTACTGTGAGATACTAGCTCCGAGGTGATCAGCATGGCAAAACAAGGCATGACACATCCCGATATCAATCACGGGCCCAAAAATGACGTCTCCCCTGTCCCCCAGATCCAGGGCAAAGCCAAAACCCGGAAAGAAAAAGCAAAACCCATTCTTCCGGAAACCGGCGGCGCAAACCAGAAGGTGTGGCATGAAAGGCCCATTTCCAAGGCCCATGGAATCATCGATACCGACCTGGCACGGGATAATCTGGAAAACGATATTCCATTTGCAGATCTGCAGGACCTGTGATGCCTTTCGGCCGCACAAAATACAGGGCACGACAATGTCCGTGCCCTGTGCGTTTCTCTGCCTTACAGTTCCTGGTAGATTGCCCGGGGACCGCCAATGTATTTGGGGCGGGTACGGGCGCAAAGAACAATGGCCTGGCCGATTTGCTTCACACTGGTGCGCACCGGCACCGCCACACGGCGCAGATGCATACCAATCAACGTACCGCCGATGTCCATACCTGCGTCCGCCGCGATTTGTTCCACCGCCACCGGGTCGGAGAAGGCATTCCAGGCGGTAACGGCAAAGGAGCCTCCCGCCTTGGGCTGGGGCACCACATTGACAATCTCGTAGCCCTGCATTTCTGCCGCAGATCGTTCCAGGATCAGCGCCCGGTTCAGATGCTCACAGCACTGGACGGCCAGGTCAATCCCCCGCTCCTGCAAAATCGGATAGATCCCCTGAAAAGCAGCCTGAGCCGCTTCCATAGAAGAGCCCTTGCCGATGCGCACGCCCACCATCTCACTGGAAGAACAGCCGACGACAAACAAGGAGCCGGGCTTCAAATGGGCCTGCTCCAGCAGTTCGGTGACCGCAGTGCGGGCCTGGTTGGTGATTTCTTCGTACATGATAATCTCGCCTTCCTTTATCATTCAGAGATTCCATTTTCTATTGATCCATTTTTGCGAAAAATGAATCGCAAAAACGATGCCATTTCTCTTCATATTCGCCGTGGCTGATGAGCTCCATATCCTTGGGAGAATGGATATTCCGCCTTTTTGCTTCTTCTACAAACCCATAGATGTAGTCACCGGAGGTATCCATCACAGCACGGACAGAATTCCAACCTTTCATAACCGCAAGATACAGCCGCGTGTGTCCATCCAGAGAAATGTAACGCCCCTCAAAGGGCAGAACCTGGATAATGATGTCATTTGGTCCCTGAATAAAGCTGCTGACTGCCGCCAATTTCTCCTCATCCACATAGAACTGGGATGGCTGAATCTGATCCAGAGAAGCGGTCAGGAGCTGTACTCTGGGATATTCCTTTACCTTTTCCCCCTGACCATCCAAAAAGCGTGTAATGTGGGGCGTGTAGAACCGGAATTCTTCAATCACCTCTGGATACATTTCTCGGTTCTCTCCACGGACAATCGCTTCAAAATCAGAGATGATTTCCACCTCATAGGGGGATTCCTCAACCAAAAAACACCCATGCTGCAGCAGGACCTTTGGGGAAAATCGGTCGTCCTTATAAGAATTGATACGTGTGATATTCATAGGGAATCCTTTCTGTAAAAATCCACCTCAAAACAGCATTCCAGAACGTGTTTTCCTCTACGTTTACAACCCATCCATCGTAAAGAAGTAGTCCAGCGTATGTACCAGCTTCCCCGAATCAAACAGCACTTTGATTTGTTCTTTCGTCATCCAGCAAACCTGTGCCACCTCGTTGGTGGTAGCCTGTTCCAGAGAAACGGGGCCATCGTACTCAAAAAGCCATACGTCCAAAATGTCAGCAAATCTCACACCGTTCACAACTCTGCGGACCACAGAATATACCAGCTTTCCGTCCTCCGGGGACAGCATCAGACCAACTTCTTCCCGCGTTTCCCGAAGTGCTCCGGCCAAGCTGTCCTCTCCCTTCATGACGGAGCCGCCAACGCACTCCCACATCAGTGGAAAAGTGGGGCGGTCCGAACTGCGCTGGGAGACCAAATAATCACCTTTCCTGTTCCGAATCCAAACATGTACAACCAGATGGTAAAAGCCATGCGGTATTTCTTCTCCACGAATATGGTCACGCCCGGTCAGTTCTCGACGGTCATTGTATAAATCCCAGAGTTCCTTTTTTTCTCCCACAATCCACAGAATATTTATTTTTAAATATTATACCATACGGAACTTGTTCTTGTAAACGCTCTTTCTTCAAAATACCTCTTGACTCTCCCACGGTGGCAGGTGTTACAATCATCCTGAGCTCAAGAAAAAGATGATGGAGGTACCCCCATGCTGAAAATTGGAGATTTTTCAAAATTATCCAGAGTCAGTATCCGAATGCTGCGCCACTATGACGAGTTGGGACTGCTGCACCCCGTGAAAATCGATCCCGATACCGGTTACCGGTACTATCATGAAAGTCAGCTCCCCGTTGCCGGGAAAATCAATGCCTTGAAGGATATGGGGTTCGGGCTGGCGGCCATTGGAGAAATACTGGAGCATGGCGGAGAAAAGGAAATGCTGGAGCGCCACCTGCGGCTGAAGCAAGTGGAGCTCAATGAGCTCTCCCAGCAGACAGCGTATCGCTTACGGCTTCTGGACACAGCCCTGGAACGGCTGAGAAAGGATGAAGAAATGAAATACGATGTAACGCTGAAGACCATTCCCCAGCGCAATTCCGCCACTGTGCGGATGATCATTCCCAACTATGAGCAGGAAGGGATGCTGTGGAACATTCTGATGGAAGAAACCGCACAGATGCACCTGATTGATGGCGATCCCTGCTACTGCTGCGCCGTGTTCCACGACAAGGAATACAAGGAAGACCAGGTGGATGTGGAGGTGCAAAAGGATGTAAAAGGCACATACCCCGATACAAAGCACGTTCGGTTCCTTACCCTGCCGAAAGTGACCGTGGCCAGCGCCACCTGCAAGGGCTCTTATGAGCAGATGGGAGACATCAACGCCGCCATCTCTGCCTGGGTCGCTGCCAACGGGTTCACCTTCGACGGTCCCATGTTCAACATCTACCACGTCAGCCCCCACGAGACGGACGACCCAAATGAATACGTCACCGAGGTCTGCTACCCTGTGAAGAAACGATAACCTCCCGACACACCGCAGCAAAGGCTGCGGTGTGTTGATTTTCCGGTGGATTGTGTCTATTTCCTGGATTTGGCAAGAAAAATCGGGACAATATAAAATCAATGTGATATCATTGGGGAAAAGGAGGAGATTCTATGTCAAAGCAAGAGAAAATGATCATCCGGGGACTCCGGCAGAACAATCTGAAAAATGTGGATCTGGATATTCCCAAGGGAAAAATCGTGGTATTTACCGGGGTGTCCGGTTCCGGGAAATCCAGCATCGTATTCGACACCATTGCCGCTGAGAGCCAGCGGCAGATGAACGAGACCTACACCGCCTTCATGCGGGGCAGGCTCCCCAAATACGAAAAGCCCAAGGTGGAACGGATTGAAAATCTCTCCGCGTCGGTGATTGTGGATCAGTCCCGTCTTGGCGGCAATGCACGCTCCACCGTGGGCACCATCAGCGATATGTACGCAGCCCTGCGGCTGCTCTATTCCAGGATTGGACAGCCCTATGTGGGAACCGCTTCCTACTTTTCCTTCAACGATCCAAACGGTATGTGCCCGGAATGCTCCGGCATCGGCAAAGTGATGACGGTGGACATTGAGGGACGCATTGACCCGGAAAAGACCTGGAACGAGGGCATGGCCGACCTGCCCGCTTTCCATGTGGGAAACTGGTACTGGAAGCAGTACGCCGAATCCGGCCTGTTTCCACTGGACAAGAAGTGGAAGGATTTCACCCAGCAAGAGCGAAACCATCTGCTCTACGGCGCGGATACCCCGGATGGAAAACGACTGAGCAAAAAGGTGGAAGGTGTATCCCATTACCTGCACCGGATGCTTTTGAACCGGGATACCTCCAATCTGAAAGAAGCCTCTGTGAAACGGCTCATGTATCTGGTGGAGGAACGTCCCTGCCCGGTTTGCCAGGGACGGAGACTGAACGCAAAATCATTGTCCTGCAAGGTGGCTGGCTACAGCATTGACGAAATGTGCGCCATGGAATTTACTCAGCTGGTACGGGTTCTGGAAACCATCCGGGATCCCAGATCCAAGACCATTGTGGATACCCTCACCGCCTCATTGAACCGAATGATTGAGATTGGTCTTCCCTATCTTTCCATGGATCGGGAATCGGCAACCCTGTCCGGCGGTGAGGCTCAGCGACTGAAGCTGGTACGCTATATGGGCAGCAGCCTTACGGACATCACCTATATCTTCGATGAGCCCAGCACCGGAATGCACCCCCGGGATGTGTACCGCATGACCCGGCTTTTGCAAAACCTGCGGGACAAGGGCAACACGGTGCTGGTGGTGGAGCACGACAAAGACGTGATCTCCATTGCGGACGAGGTGATTGATGTTGGCCCTTTGGCTGGTAAAAACGGCGGCAAGATTCTGTTCCAGGGCAGCTATGAAGCTCTGCTCCTCTCCGGCACCCGTACCGGGAACGCCCTGAAACAGATTATCCCTTTAAAAGAAGAACCCCGAATTCCAAAAGCCTTCCTCCCGGTGCAAAACGCCACCGTCCACAATCTGAAAAATGTCTCGGTGGATATCCCCCTGGAGGTGCTCACCGTGGTCACCGGTGTGGCGGGCTCCGGGAAAAGCTCTCTGATTCGGGATGTATTTGCAAAACAGTATGCCGATCGGGTGGTGCTGGTAGACCAGTCCCCCGTTACTGCCACCGGTCGCTCCACGCCTGCTACATTCTTAGGGTTCTTTGATGAGATCCGCCGGATGATGGCAGCGGAAAACGGCGTAGATGCTTCCCTTTTCTCCTTCAACAGTCTTGGTGCCTGTCCCTGCTGCAGCGGCAGAGGCGTCATCATTACGGAACTGGTGTTTATGGATCCGGTAACCACTGTCTGCGAAGCCTGTGAGGGCAAGCGGTACAGCGAAGAAGCCCTGTCCTACCGGTATCAGGGAAAGAACATTGAAGAAATCCTTGCCATGTCCGCCGAGGATGCCTATGAATTCTTCAAAGGGAACCAAAAGCTGAGAAAAGCGCTTGGCGCCATGCTGGAGGTGGGTCTCCCCTACCTGTCCCTGGGCCAACCCCTGAGTACCTTATCCGGCGGTGAACGCCAGCGGGTAAAGCTGGCCAAGTATCTGGATAAGAAGGGCAACATCTATGTACTGGACGAACCCACCACCGGCCTGCACGCCTCCGATGTGAAGAAAATCATGGAGCTGCTGGACAGCCTGGTAGAGCGGGGCAACACCGTCATTGTCATCGAACACAATCTGGACGTGATGAAGCAGGCGGATTACCTGATTGACGTAGGTCCGGACGGTGGAACCGCCGGGGGCGAGATCGTCTTCACCGGCACACCAAGGCAGATGGTGGAATCCTCCCGGACCATCACAGCGGAATATCTGAAAAAATCTCTCTGAATTTCTCCGGGCGGCAGAAACCACTGCCGCCCGGAATTTTTCTTTTTCAGCAAGAAACATCGAGAGAAAAGTCGGCCGGTATGGTAGAATGGGTTCATAAGGAGGCGAACCGTATGAAAGAACAAATTCTGGCCGTCCAGCGGATGCAGGATTTCATTGGAGAAAACCTCTCCCAGGAAATCCGGCTGTCGGATTTGGCCCAGTCTTCCCTTTTCTCCCCCTGGTACTCTTACCGATTGTTTCGGGAGCAGTTGGGCATTACGCCGGCGGAATACGTCCGCAAACTGCGGCTTTCCCGGGCAGCAGAGGCACTGCGGGAAAAAAAGGCAAAAGTGATTGACATCGCCTTTGACCTGGGCTTTACCAATGTGGATACCTTCACCCGAGCCTTTTTTCGGGAGTTTGGCATGAATCCCAGCGACTATGCCAAAAACCCGGTGCCGATTCCACTGTTCATCCCCTACGGCGTCAAATACAGAGAACTGAGAAAGGAGCCAAATGAAATGTCCAACCTGCAAACTGTTTTTGTAAGACCCATTGTGAAACCCGAGCGGCTGTGTATCATCAAACGCGGCATCAAAACGGAGGATTACTTTCCCTACTGCGAGGAGGTCAGCTGCGATGTGTGGGGCATTTTGATGAGCATGCAATCCCTGTGTGGAGAGCCGGTGTGCATGTGGCTGCCGGCGCAATACAAAAAGCCAAACACCTCCACCTATGTCCAGGGTGTGGAAGTGGAAACCGATTACCTGGGCGCCATACCGGAGGGCTTCGACGTAATCCACCTTCCCGAGGCAGAATATCTGCTGTTCCAGGGCCAGCCCTTCCAGGAAGAGGACTACTGCGAAGCCATCCAGGCGGTACGACAGGCCGTGGAACAATTCAATCCCACCCCTATGGGTTATGTCTGGGATGAGGAAAACCCCCGCATCCAACTGGAACCCCGGGGACAGCGGGGCTATATCGAACTGAAGGCAGTCAGGAGGTTGGGAAAATGATGGAAGCTGTTTCCGTTCAGAACTTATGCAAATCCTACGGTGAAAAACAGGTTTTGAAAAACCTGAATCTCTCTGTCAAGCACGGAACGGTGTTTGGCCTGCTGGGCGCCAACGGCGCCGGGAAGAGCACCACCATAGAATGTATTTTGGGCACCAAAAAAGCGGACAGCGGTACGGTCACCCTGCTGGGACAGGACCCGAAGAAAAGCCGGCGAAGTCTGTTCCAAAAAATTGGCGTCCAGTTCCAGGAGGGGGACTACCAGCAGGAAATCAAAGTGCAGGAACTGTGTGAAGAAACCGCCTGCCTGTACCGGAATCCAGCGGATTGGCAAGCATTGTGTGCACAATTTGGAATTGGAGACAAGCTGAAAAACCCGGTAAAGAGCCTTTCCGGCGGAGAGCGCCAGCGGCTGTTCATCGTCCTGGCCCTGATCCCTGACCCGGAGCTGGTGTTTCTGGATGAGCTGACCACCGGCCTGGATGCCAAAGCCCGCCGGGGGGTGTGGAAAACCCTGGAGAAACTAAAAGACCAGGGGTTGACCATTTTCCTCACCTCCCACTTCATGGATGAGGTGGAAGCCCTCTGTGATGAAATCTGCATTCTGAAAAAGGGTCGCCCGGTGTTTTATGGCACAGTGGAGCAGGCAAAGCAGCAGTGCGGATGCCAGCGGTTTGATGACGCCTATCTGATGCTGTCCGATGAGGAGGAAGAAGCATGAAGCGTTTTTTCATTTTCCTGAAAACAGAATTGAAGCTCAGCATCCGGGACATGAATATGATCATTTTCGCGGTGCTGATGCCCCTGGTCATTTTCATAATTCTCGGCATCATCTATGGCACCAAGCCCGCTTTTGAAGGGGCCTCCTACACCTTCCTGGAGCAGTCCTTCGGGGCAGCCTGTGCAGTGAGCATGTGCGCAGGGGGACTGATGGGTCTCCCGCTGGCGGTGTCCGACTGCCGGGAGCGGAAGGTTCTGAAGCGCTTCCGGGTGACCCCGGTGAGCCCCGCCCTGATTTTGGGAGTAGAGCTGGCAATGTACATGGTGTACTGTCTGGTATCCCTGGTCAGCCTGGCGGCGGTGGCCTTTCTCTGCTGGAAGGTCAGGCTGCATGGCTCCCTGACAGCATTTCTGGGAAGCTGGCTGCTCACCATGGTTTCCACCCTCAGCATTGGAATGCTGGTGGGTGGAATTGCCAAAAACTCCAAGCAGGCCGGTGTAATTGCGTCACTTTTATATTTTCCCATGCTCGTCTTCTCCGGCACCACCCTTCCTTTGGAGGTGATGCCCCAGGCCATGCAGAAGCTGGTTAGCCTGTTCCCCCTGACCCAGGGCATCACATTGATGAAGAACACCTTCCTGGGGATATCTCAAGGAAATGTGCTGCTTCCGGTGACGATCATGCTTGCCGTCACGGCGGTTTGCACCGGGCTGGCAATTCGGTTTTTCCGGTGGGAATAAAAAATCGGCTGCGGGATTTTTCCTGCAGCCGATGATCATTCACTCCTGCTCCGTCATGGTGCCCCGCGAATATCGAACCGGTCCATGAACGCCACTCTCACAGCGGGCGCTCGAAGAGATAAAAATCCGTCCAGCCCACGTTGTCCGTAAACCAATGTGCTGTTCCCCGTCGCTCAAAATCAAGAGATTCATACAGACGATGGGCCGGAGTATTGCTGGACAGTGCATCCAGCCGGATAGCCTTTTTTCCCATCTGCTCTGCCAGGGCAATTGCATGCGCCATAGCCCGTTTCCCAATTCCCTGATGCTGATATTTGGGATTGACGCACAGCAGATGCACCACCGCTACCTGTTCATCCTCCAAATTCAGCCCCCAAGCGGTATCGTGATAGTCACTTCCCTGGCTTGGCGTGAGGGCGAACGCGCAGAAAATCTCCCCGCTTCCCTGACAGGTATACATGACTCCGGACCGGATATAGTCCAGAATCATCCCATCCGTGGGATGCAGACCATAAATCCAACGCCCGAACCGTTCCATTTCCGGGGTCTGGTCGATGGCATCCCGGTAAAATTGTGCCACCCGGTCAAAATCTTCAGCTGTCTCCTGGATCAATTTCAGGTCAAAAGTTTCAGGGATCATGTTTCGTACCTCATATTCTAAAACGCTGTTGCATAACATGATACCACAACTTCCTCCCTTTTGCAAGCAAAAAAGCAGCCCTCGATGTCTCTTTCCAACACCGAGGGCTGCTATTCACTTTTATTATCCAGCATCAGCGATTTGACCTCTCTTTCTTCAGTTTTGGGAGCTTACATGATCATTGGACTCACTCCTTTTTTGTACTTTTATGATAACCCGCAAAAGCCAATTTTGCAAGATGGGATATTGACCAGAATTGTTTTTATTTTTTCGTGCAACTAGGAGAATTCAAAACTTTCTGAAAGGTTTTTGTTGACTACCAGAAAGCATTGTGGTATGATAAATACGTTGGGCGGTCTGGAGATAGGCCGTTCTTTTTCTATATGCCAATGTGCAGAAAGGAAGACAAAATGTTTGAATTCAAAAACCCGGAATGGACCCGGCTGCCCGCAAGCTATGTAATCGGACAGGATTCCATCGAAATCGTCACCGCTCCCCGCACCGATTTGTGGCAGCGTACTTACTATCATTTCCGCAACGACAATGCCCCGGTTTTGCAGGTAAGAACCAAAGAGAAGTTCTTTTCCTTTGTGGTAAAAACTGTCTTTGAAAGCAAGCACCGGTTTGACCAGTGCGGCGTGGTTTTGTACCTGGACAGTGAGAACTGGCTGAAAGCATCCATTGAATATGAAAACGAGGAATTCCAGCACCTGGGCAGCGTGGTCACCAACCACGGCTATTCCGACTGGGCCACCACGGCCATCACGGCAGACATAAAATCCATGTGGTACCGCCTCAGCCGCCGGGAAGACGATTTCTGTATTGAATGCTCCCAGGATGGGGTATCCTTTTCCCAGATGCGTGTATGCCACCTGTGGGAAGCAAAGGATGAAATCCGCTTTGGAATCTATGCCTGCAGCCCGGAGGATTCGTCCTTCAAGGCAACCTTTACCAATCTTGCCGTCACCGAATGCCAATGGTTGGCCCACGACGGGCAGCAGCCGGACTGATTTTGGAGGTATCCCATGATCATTGTACAACTGACCAAAGACCGGGTTGCTGATATCTATCAAACCCATTTGTGCCAGGATTTCCCGCCGGATGAACGAAAGCCTCTGGATATCCTTTTGAAAGCCATGGATGCCGGGAAATACGAATGTTACGCTCTGACGGAAAACGAGCTGCTGGGCTACGCCTTTTTTGTGAAGCTCGGAACCGACTACCTGCTGGACTACCTGGCCATTGTCCGGGGCAAGCGGGATCTGGGCTTGGGCTCTGTATTTCTGGAAAAGCTCTTCCATCAGCTGAAGAACGCAGACAGCATGATCGTGGAAGTGGAGGAACCCTCCAGCGGAAAAAATGAGGCAGAGCAGACATTGCGCAGCCGCAGGAAGGCCTTCTA
Organism: Clostridiales bacterium; assembly: GCA_022777455.1. The sequence continues at coordinate 10,289 of JALFGI010000262.1, forward strand.
CCTGCGCAACGGTTTTTCCGACACCAACGTAAATGCAGAAGTCTTCGGGGTGAACTTCCGGCTTTTGGAGCCATCGAACAAGCCCCATAGCCAGGAAGAAATCAAGGAGCTGTACCTGCGGCACTACCAGGCTGTCCTCCCGCCCAAGGTTTTTGAAACCCAGGTGAAAATCCTGTAGTTTACAGCTTCTTCACATTCCTTTTCAATTTTGGCAAAGGTTGTCCTTCTAAAATAGAGACATCAAGCAGCAGGAGGTACGCCATGTCCAGAAAATATTCCAATTTGGTCCCCATATCCAATTCTCCGAGGTTCATAGACCCTTACCGGGAGCGGCGGGGCACAGGTCCGACACGTCCAAAGAACCCCCTCCCCAGGAAGACTCCGGATTTTGGGGATTTGGGGGATGGCCTGGCCATGGCCTGGCTGGGGCACAGTTCGATTTTCCTGAGGATGAACGGCAAAAACATCCTCATCGACCCCATCTTCAGCCGCTACTCTTCCCCGGTTCCTATGATCGGCCCGAAACGCTTTCCGGGAGAAGCCATTACTCCGGCCCAGCTTCCCGCAATCGACTTGGTGCTCATCACCCACAACCACTATGACCACCTGGACAGGGCTACCATCCGCGCCCTGGACGGCCAGGTGACGCGCTACGTTGCCCCCACCGGCGTGGGCAAAAATCTGCGTCGGTTCGGCATCGATCCTTCTAAAATCACAGAGCTGGGCTGGTATGAAGGATTCGATGTGGATGGACTGGAAGTGATCTGTACCCCCTCCCAGCACAATTCCTCCCGCACCTTCTTGGACTGGAACCGGACACTGTGGGGCTCCTTTGTCCTGAAGGACGGCACCTACACGGTTTTCGACTCCGGAGATGGAGGCTTCGGCAATCACTTCTCGGATATCCGCGCCCGGTACGGCGCCCCCGACCTGGCCATCATAGAGTGCGGGCAGTACGGAGAGCGGTGGCATGCGACCCACATGTTCCCGGAGGAATCCGTCCAGGCCTGCCGGATGCTGGAGGCAAAATTGGCTGTCCCGGTCCACTGGGGTGCCTATGTGCTCTCCAACCACCCCTGGGACGATCCACCCCGCCGATTCCGGCAGCGTGCCGAAGAGCTGAACCAGCCCTTCCGCATCCCGGTGCTGAATCAGCTGATTTCGGTTCTTTAACAAACACACATATTTCCCAGGGTTTCAGTATAACTGCGCCCCGGGAAATCGTTTTGTCTGCGTTGATCTCCTCCGGATCAGACTTGTCATCAATTGACACATTTGGAAGTTGATGCTAAAATAATACCATGTCACCGGAAACGAGGTATCCATATGCTTTATGAAATCACAGTTGAACATATCACCCCCTGCGGCGGGGAAAAATATGCCGTTCGGGAGATCATCGAAGCCGAGGCAGAGAGCCCCATGGCCTATGTGCTGGCCAACAAACGATTTCCAAACGTGACCTTGCTGAAAGACGACGGGGAGGAAACCGTAATAGAAGCCCACAACGATGCCGGATACAAAACTCGTTACACATTCACCGAATAAGGAGAAATCCCCCATGAGCAAAAAGCACCTCGCCGGTCTGGTAGCTGTAATTTTCGGAGCTTCCCTGCTCTGTGGTTGTTCCTCCCCAGCACCCCAACAGGATTCCCAGATCTCCACCACGGTGGAACCCACCCCCGCCGCTCCCGACTATGAAGCGCAAATCAAGCTGCTGGCGGAACGATCGGAGGAATGGAACCAGGATGATGGTGTTCTCCCCTATTACTACCATCAATATACCGTCACCGACCTGGACTGGAACGGACGGTTGGAAATCCTGGCCATGTCCACCCAGGGCACGGGTATTTTCACTTACGGAACCATCTATCAGGTCCGCCAGGATTTAACAGGGCTGGAGCTCTGCACCTATTTGGGAGATGACGGGTGCAGCCTGCCGGAAATGATTATGGACTTTGTTCCCGCAGGCTATAACCCGGACAGCGGCACCTATCATTATGTTTTCAAGGATGACTTCCGAGCAGGGGCGGCGGAGTACGGTCAGGTGATTATGCCCCTGTATCTGAAGGACGGAGTGGCTACCTTCCAGACCCTGGGCCAGATGCACGCCCAAGTGACGGACGGGGTAACCCAGGAGGAATACTACCGGGCAAAGGCCCCCTTCGTTGCCCAAAAGGGGGATGTGCGCACCAAAGACTTCATCCGGAACTACCAGCCCATCACCCCGGAAGCTTATGAAAATCTCATACCCGAATATCTCACCACACTCCAGGACTTTACCGCGAATTTTGAGTGGTTCCAGGTGGAGGGCTCCGTGGACACTGCCACCCTGACCAAAAGCTGGGAAGTCTTCCGCTCCAGCCTGGGCTGAAAGGAGCAAGCCATGGTACGGGAAGCAACAGAATCAGATTTGCAGGAAATACTTCACCTCTATCTCCATCTCCACGAAACCACAGTCCCGGAAAACAACGGGCATCTGCGGGATACCTGGTCACAAATCCTCCATGACCCCAATCACCACCTGATTGTCAATGAAGTGGATGGGAAAATCGTCTCCTCCTGCGTCTGCGTCATCATCCCCAATCTGACCCGGGGTGTCCATCCCTATGCCTTCATCGAGAATGTGGTGACGGACGGTGCCTGCCGGGGAAAGGGCTACGCCACCGAGTGCCTGAATTACGCCAGAGAGATTGCCAAGGCCCACAATTGCTACAAAATGATGCTGCTCACCGGCTCCAAAAGTGAGAAGACACTGGACTTTTACCGCCGGGCCGGATACAACAGCGCCGACAAAACCGCTTTCATTCAATGGTTGAATTAAAGATAAAGCTGTCATTGCGCAGAGTCCGCAATGACAGCTTCTTTTTTAATGGGCGCAATAGAATTCAATGGCTTTCGCGGCAAATTCCGCGGTGCCCTCTCCCCCGGCGTTGTCGATATTGGCTTTGAACCGTTCATCAGCCACATACATCTGGCCCAGGCCGGAGAGAATCTGCTTGGTGCAGTTGTAATAATGCTCCGTGATGAACCGCTGCAGTTCCGCCACCACGGACTGGGCCTCATCCCCATTGGGGTCGCCGGATTTCAGCCCGCCCAGCCGGGCGAAAAAGGCCATCAGGTCGCTGCTGTCCTGCCGGAGCTGTTCCTCGCTCTTCCCGGCGGTTTTGGTCTGGGACTCCCGGTAGGCACCGGTGCTGCCCCAGCGCTGCTTTGCCTCGGCGGCAAATGCCTCCTGCTGCTTCTTATCGAATACTGAAAAGCTCATAATCTTTCCTCCGTTTTTCTGCATTTCACGGGCGTCGGTAAGGAGCCTGTCGATGTGCTCCCGCTGCAATTCCAGAAGGTGGATCTGGTCATTCAGAGCGGCCTGCCGGTCAAAGCCGGGGGTATCCAGAATCCGCCCAATCTCCTTCAACGGGAATTGAAGCTCTCGAAACAGCAAAATGCTTTGGAGCCGTTCCAGGGCCGTATCGTCATACAACCGGTAGCCTGCCTCCGTCACCCGGGTGGGCTTCAGCAGACCGATGGCATCATAGTGGTGCAGCGTGCGCACACTGACACCGGACACCTGACTCACTTGTTTTACTGTTTTCATGTTCATCCCTCCGTGATGCTTGAATGATACACCATGACGTTAGGTAAGAGTCAAGTCCTTTTGTCAATTTTTTAAGAATTCATTGAAAATGGGTCCCCGGATTGACAAATTCGGTTCCTCTGGATATGATAACGAAAAAGGTCAGGAGGTTCCGTCAATGGAACTCATAGAAGCAAGAGAAGAATTCGCTGAAAAAGCCAAGTCTCTTTTCTCCGGCTGGAACGAAACGTTAATTGCCTCCTGTCTGCAAGGGGTGATGGGGCAGGCCTACGTGGCAGGTGATGCTGCCGCCGCCTATTTGGGGGATTTATCTTTTTACGCCGGCTCACCCTCGGAGGAACTGCTGCGGTTCAAGCCGAACCCGGAAAGCAAATTTGTCATTATGGTGCCAGGCAGCGAAGCCTGGGAGCCGCTGCTGGAAGAAATCTACGGAGAAAAAGCGAAAAAAGTGACCCGGTACGCCATCCGAAAGGATACGGTGTTTGACCGGGCCCATTTGGAGGAAATCAAAGCACGGCTACCGGAGGGGTATACCATAGAGCTGCCGGGCGAGGATGTATACAGCTACTGCCGGGAAAACGAATGGTGCCGGGACTGGGTGTCTCAGTTTAAATCCTATGAAGACTTCCACCGGCGAGGGCTGGGGATGGTCGTAAAAAAGGACAGAGTACCGGTCTCCGGGGCGTCCTCCTACTCTGTATACAATGGGGGTATTGAAATTCAAATCGACACCCACACCGATTACCGCCGTCAAGGACTCGCCGCCGCTGCTGCCGCCGGGCTGATTCTGGAATGCCTGGATCGTGGACTGTACCCCAGCTGGGATGCAGCGAACCTCTGGTCCGTGGCCCTGGCGGAGAAGCTGGGCTATCGGTTTGACCACGAATATGATGCTTACTTTGTAAACTGGTGAAAGGACGGAAGAAAATGAAACGATTGACCGCGCTTTTTATCTTGACCGCTCTCGTCGCCTGCTCCATTTTCCCCGCCGTTGCGGAAGAGAAGGACTACGAAGCCGTCTACGCCCCGGTTCTCGCCAGCATTGCCGATCTGCTGTCCTGCGAAAACCCGGTGGAGCATGTCTCCGCGCCGGGAGAAACGGGCATCTACGAATTCCGCATGGGAACCACGCCGGAGGATGCCCTCCGGAAGGTTGGTTACACCCTGCAGGATTTGAACAGCGACGGCATCCCGGAGCTCATCATTGCCCAAGTGGACAGTCAAGAAGGGACGCTCAGCCACGGCAGGCAAATTCTCGCCGTCTACTCCTGCATACAGAGCTCCCCGCACTTACTCTTGGAGAGCTGGGCCAGAAATCGCCATTATCTTCTATCCGACGGGAGCTTCCTGAATCAGGGATCCGGAGGAGCTGCCTACTCCTGCCTGGGGCTTTTCCGCCTCGACACGGCAGGGACGGAGCTCAGCTGCCTGGACTTTTTCTTCACCTGGGAAGATGATGACCAGATCGTCACCTATCACAATACTGACGGCACCTGGGAGGTGCCCCACGAGGGAAATGAGCAGGTGGAACTGGACTTCTGGCGGATGAACGAAATACTGGAATCGGATATCCAAACCATCGAGCTCACCACCTTTGCACTCTATGAAATGGAAGAACATCCTTCTCTCCTGTTGGTTCAGTGGAATCCCTATGAAGAATTGGAGGATTGCGTTATCCTATCCTCCGAGGAATACAGCGCCCAGATTATCCTCTATGCCTGTCAGGGTACGGTATCGGATTTGCAGCTGCTTTCCCTGGAATTTGAAGATGTAGATCAGGAAGGAAACGTCCGGTTCAGACAATCCGTTCTGAAAACCATTCCCAGTCTGGAGCCCGGGGACCCTCTGGCCATTCAGCTCGTCTTTGGCTGCGCCATTCCTAATTTCGGCGTTCGGTATACCGATGACACCGGCATGACAAGAACCTTTTCTATTATGCAAAGCGGCATGGACGGTTCACTGCTGATGACGGAAATCGAATAAAAAATAGCCCTCGATGCTCCAAACCACATCGAGGGCTATCTTTCACTCTTCGTATCTAACATCAGCCTTTAAACCTCGCTTTCTTCAAAATTGTGACGCACTTCGTTCCCCTGAATTGCCTCCGCTCTCAATTCATACTCTTCGTAATATGATTCCTGTTTTTATTTCATCGGAGGATTGCATCCAACAAAGGGCGTCTGCTTCGGCCCAGTTTATGAAGAGCCTTGCTCAATTCATCTCTCTTCTTGTCTATATCTTACAGCCGGGCACAGCATTTTTCAAGCAGGAATAATTCATAAAAATCTTCATTCTATTTCGTACAAGAAGGAGATTTCCCAGCTTTTTGATATTTGGAAATTGACTAAAAAATTGAGTTGTGCTATAGTATTCTTGTTGGGCGGCTTGTAGTCGCTCTTTTTCTTTGAAAGGGAGATGGCCAATGATTTCCATTCAAAAGGTCAATATTCACAACGTGTGGGAGCTGCTGGCTTTGGAGGTTGATGAAAACCAGAAAAGCTTTGTAGCCACCAACATCGAAAGCATTGTGGAGGCTTACACCACTCTGGCAGCGGATGGCGTGGCTCTGCCCTTCGGAATCTATAAGGACAAGACCCCTGTTGGCTTTTTGATGATCGGATATGGCGACCAACCGGAGGTGGAAAATCCGGCCATTGCCCATGACAGCTACTGCATCTGGCGCTTGATGATTGACCGAAACCACCAGGGAAAAGGCTATGGCACCCAAGCCCTCCGGCTGGCACTGGACTATATTCGCACCCTCCCCTGCGGCCCGGCCAGGACATGCTTTTTGTCCTATGAGCCGGAAAACACAACAGCAAAGAAATTGTACTACCGCTTCGGCTTCCGGGAGACAGGGGAAATGGACGAGAATGAGGTCGTCGCCGCCCTGAACCTGTAAAAGCGAATTGGAAAACGTATAACCGCTGACCCACAGCAATGTGCGAGTCAGCGGTCTGCTTTATTTACGAATCAGATGGTTTCGGCGATCCGTCTTGCAACATGGACGCCGCTGGCAGAAGCATGGGATAGAGAGTGGGTCACACCGGAGCCATCGCCGATGACGTAAAGGCCCTTGTGGCAGCTTTCCAGATTCTCGTCCAGCTCTACCTCCATGTTGTAGAATTTGACCTCAACGCCATAGAGCAGGGTATCATCGTTGGCAGTACCGGGAGCAATCTTGTCCAGAGCGTAAATCATTTCGATGATACCGTCCAGAATTCGCTTGGGCAGCACCAGGCTCAAATCGCCGGGCGTGGCCGCCAGGGTGGGCGTGACCAGCCCCTCTTCAATGCGCTTCTCGGTGCTTCTGCGGCCCCGGACCAGATCGCCGAAGCGCTGGACAATAACACCACCGCCCAGCATATTGGAAAGGCGGGCAATGCTCTCACCGTAGCCGTTGCTGTCCTTGAAGGGCTGGGAGAAATGCTTGGCAACCAACAGAGCAAAATTGGTGTTCTCCGTCTGCCGGGCAGGATCCTCATAGCTGTGGCCATTCACGGTGATAATACCGTTGGTGTTCTCGTTGACCACGATGCCCCGGGGGTTCATACAGAAGGTGCGCACGTTATCCTCAAATTTCTCCGTGCGGTAGACGATTTTGCTCTCGTAGAGTTCGTCGGTCAAATGAGAGAAGATCACGGCGGGCAGTTCCACCCGAACGCCAAGATCCACCCGGTTGGAGCTGGTGCCGATCTTTAGCTCCTGGCACACCCGTTCCATCCACTTACTTCCGCTGCGCCCCACGGAAGCGATGCAGTTGCGGCAGGTATAGCGCGTCTGCCCCACCTGTACAGCGAAACCATCCGGGAGCTTTTCAATGCTGGATACCGGGGACTCAAAATGGAAATCCACTTCATCCTTCAATTCGTCGTACAACTGGCCCAACACCACCAGATTGATGTCCGTGCCCAGATGACGAACGGAGGCATCCAGCAGCTTCAGCTTGTTCTGCATGCACTTTTTCTTCAGGTCCGTTCCGGTGGTGGAATAGAGCTTGGTACCAGCTCCGCCATGGGACATGTTGATCTCGTCCACATATTGCATCAGCTCAATGGCCTGCTTGCGGCCGATGTGCTCATAAAGAGTGCCGCCAAAGTCATTGGTAATATTGTATTTTCCGTCGGAAAAAGCACCCGCACCGCCGAAGCCGCTCATAATGGAGCAGGTCTTGCAGCCAATACAGCTCTTGACCTTCTCACCGTCGATGGGACAGCGGCGCTTGGACAAGGCGTAGCCCGCCTCAAACACGCCCACTTTCAACTCCGGTCTCTTCATTTTCAGTTCGTATGCTGCAAAAATGCCGCCGGGTCCGGCACCAACAATAATCACGTCATAATTCATGGGGTTTCCCTCCGATTCTCTTTGATATGTCCATTCTACCGCATTATCATAGCCTTTTCAAGTTAAATTATTTCCCGTTTCTCCCTTCATAACCTGCTGACGGTGCTTTTTTTCGCTGGAATCCACGGCGGTACCCAACATAAAGCCCACCGCCATACCCAGCACCATTCCTGTTGCCATATTCCCGGTGGATACTCCCAGGGACATGCCACAGCACATACCAAGCATCATGTATACCACGGACATATGGGCCATCTGCTTTTCCCGGCGGAACCGGGGACCTTCCTCTCCCAGGGTGCCGGTGGGTTTAAAATCCAATTTGGTCAAAACCCGCTGGGATGCTGCATTGTCCGCCAGGGTTTCGGCCTCCACCACATACACATCCTTCTGGCAGAACGCCCAGTCCAGCATTACCCGGGCTGCCTCTGTCATGTAGCCCTGGCCCCAGTAGGCTTCGTTCAAGCCATAGCCCCACTCCACAGCACCATTTTGGGGAGCACCCATGAAGCAGAGATCACCAATAGCTGCGCCGTCCTGCTTCATGGAAATTTTCCAGGGAGTATACCACAGCCAATCCTGGGGCTTCGCCCGTACACCGTCCAGCATTTGCTGATAAGCCTGACGATCCTCCCCATCATCCATCAGCAGTACCTTCCGCTCCAGTTCCACCAAAGGTGTGGGTGTTAGAATCAGACGTTTTGTTTTTAATTGAATCTCTTTTGCCATTTGGGCTCCTCCATTTAATTCAGCACCACGTGGTGAACCACGGGGCTGTCGATTTGCAGGGGCAGGAACTGATAGCCGTTGCGCTGTCCCCAAAGGATGATTCGTTCCACCGCATCCACACTGCAGCTGTGAATATCATGCTGTAAAACAACAGAATATGAATTCTCCTGAACGCCGTCCACCACATTTTGGAAAACCGCATCGGATGTTTTTGCGTTTCCAGCATCGCCGCTGTCCACATTCCAATCGAAATAAGAAAAACCGCAGTCCTCCACTGCTTGTGTGAGGTAAGTCATAAGGCCATGATTTTTCCGGCTGATGGTATTGGAGCTGCCTCCCGGGAATCGGAGCAGCCAGGTCTCTACACCGGTCGCGTCCAGAATCCGCTGCTGCATTGCAAAAACGTCCTCAAAAAAAGCATCTGCCCCTGAGTATATTTCTCCGTATCGATGGGAACAAGTGTGAACGCCGATGCTGTGTCCTTCCTCAACGATCCGACGCATCAGCTCCGGATAGCCTGTATCAACGACGAAAAAGGTAGCCTTCACATTATACTGCTTCAAGACATCCAGCAGCCGTGCCGTATCCGGGCAGGGGCCGTCGTCAAAGGTCAGGTAAATGGTTTTCCCCTTAGGACGTATGATGCAAGGCCTGGGGCTGGGCTCTGTCACCAAAGTTCGACTGGCAACCGTCTGACGGCCCTCGCTGTCGGTCACATGGTAGGTCAATTGATAGCTGTCCGGCCGATAGCGGACAAAGGGATGGTCAATGCTCACCGTAACCTGTGCCGTCAAATCTCCATCCATCCGATCATAGGCAATGTATCCCGGGTCATCAAATTTGACGCCCAGGGGCAGCACCACCCGATCTCCGCCTAAAAGAGTCAGTTCCGGAGGGGACTGATCAAAGATGGGGATATCCCGCTGGGCATAGGCAGGATTACCGGAGGAATCCACCACCGCATAGAGGATTTTCCCCTCCTGCTCCGTGCGGACCACCTGGGAGGTGATGTCACCGTCGTAATTGTCATATGCTGAAAAACCCGCTTCCCGGTATTCCGGTTCCGGCTTCAGATCCGCTCCGTCCGGCACCAGGAGAATCTCCGGACAGACCGTATCCACCACGCGGACAATTCTGGTTGTTTCAGCCTCCAGGCCAAAACACTCCGCCCGGTAGTCAAGCACGTATTTTCCCAGCTTCTGCTCGTTTACACTGCCGGAAACCTGAGCCGTGGCTCTCAGCTCCAGACCGGTCTGCCAGAATTTGCTGCCCCGAAGCAGAACCCGGCAGCCGGGTTCCCGGTAATGCTCCCCGTATTCCAGGGTCAATTGTTCCCCATCTTGCAGCTCCAATTCCAAAGAAAAATGATTGTATCCAAAAAGCAGCAAATACGCCGCTGCAGACAGAAAAACAACAGACAGAACCGCCGCCAATACCAGCGGCCATGTCCTGCCCTGTTTCTTCCAAAATGCCCGTCCTTGCATCCAAGCTCCCCCTCTATGGTTAACATAACTATACCGCATTTTATGCCGAAAAAGCAAGAGGTTTTTCTGTTTCCGATTCCAAAAAAAGAGAGCGGCTATTGTACAACTCGCCGACTCTCTTTTTCTTAGTGAAAGCACTGAAGAAATCGGCAAAAACTCCGCCGTTCAGCCGCAGACGATTGATTCAGAGGTTCCTTGGGGATAATTCTGTTGGTTATTTCTCATCCAGGCGGATATCCAGACCCAGTTCTTTGGGCTGGAACCGGGGACAGACGCTTTCGGAAGTGACAATCACCGAGGCTGCCAGAAGTGATCCTATTTCACAGCTTTCAGCCAGTGTTTTTCCGTAGGTCAGACCGATGGCAGCACCGGCGCAGAAGGCATCCCCCGCCCCGGTGGTATCTTTCACATGCACCTTTCTGGCCGGGCAATGTCCCTTTACTCCAAACCGATCCGCGTATACCGCCCCCCGGGCCCCCATGGTGACAATCAGGCTGCTAAACTGGGCCGCCTGGGTCTTTTGGGAGATGATTTCCACCATTTGCTCCGGGGTTTTGTCAGAATAATCCTCCGAAAACAGGATGCCCGCTTCCTGCAAATTGCATACAAAACAGTCCACGCTCATGAGGAAATCCCGGCGCTCCACGGCAATGTTCATGTTGGAAACAACTGCATAAACCTTTTTGCCATGCCGGGCTGCCAGCCGGAACACCCGTTTGACAATCTCCTTGTCAATATCAATCTCAATGATGATGCTGTCCGCCCGGCTGAAAATTTCATCCCCCTGACTGTCCAGGATTTCGGCGATGGGCATCAGATTCGGCCGCTTGGAGATGGAAGCAGCCACATCACCGTCACTGTCGAACACCGCCAGCCAGGTTCCGATGCCGTCAGGGGTTTTGCGGATATAATCCGTGTTGACCTTGTGACTTTGCAGTTTGCGGATGACATCCTCTCCGGTGCCAGTTTCATCCACCAGGCTGAGAAAGGTAGGCCGAAGCTCACAGTTGGCCACGTCCTCTGCCACATTCCGGCCCACGCCTCCGTGAATCTGCTCCACCCGGCCCACGTTCCGCCCGGTGGGAATAAAAGAGGATTCCGGATATCCTTTGATATCCACAAATACCGCGCCAATGACAACGATTCCCATAATCGTCCCTCTTTCTTCCTTTTTTGTTTATTATACCATGTCAGCGCCAGTTTTCAACCACTTCCATTTTTTCGAAAATGTGATATAATGACTTCCGAATATGCAATGGAGGATTTAAAATGCAGTCAATTGCCGAAATTCTGTCTCAAGAGCTGAAACAGAAACAAGAATATGTTGAAAATGTCATCCAGCTGATTGATGAAGGAAACACCATTCCTTTCATCGCTCGCTACCGTAAGGAAATGCACGGTACCATGGATGATACCACCCTTCGTAATCTGGAAACCCGTCTGACCTATCTGCGCAATCTGCAGGCTCGGCGGGAAGAAGTGAAAAAGTCCATCGATAACCAGGGAAAACTCACGGAGGAGCTGTCCGCCGCCATTGATCAGGCACAGACCATGACCGAAGTCGAGGACCTTTATCGCCCTTACAAGCAAAAGCGGCGTACCCGTGGCTCCATGGCCCGAGAAAAAGGTCTGGCGCCTCTGGCTGAAGCGATTTTCGCGCAGGACGGCCAGGACCCCGCGGTGTTGGCAGAAGGGTATGTAGACCCGGATAAGGGAGTTAATTCCACCCAAGAAGCTCTCCAGGGTGCCAATGATATTATCGCAGAAGACCTCTCCGACGATGCTGACATCCGAAAGAGGCTGCGGGAAGTAGTCATGCGCAAAGGACTTCTGACCTGCAAAGCAGAAGACGGAGCAGAAGAAGACGGCGTCTATAAACTTTACTATGATTTCTCTCAGCCCGTTTCCCGCATTTTGGATCACCAGATTCTTGCCATCAACCGGGGCGAAAAGGAGGGCATCCTGAAGCCCACCGTTACCCTGCCCGGCAACGAAGGCGCTGCCGTTGTCTGTCGTGCCGCGCTGAAGCCGGTTATGACCGTTTCCGCTTTTGTCCGCTCCGCCGCGGAGGATGCTTATGAGCGGTTGATTTTTCCCTCCATCCAGCGAGAAATTCGCAACGAGCTCACCGACCGAGCCAGCCAGGGTGCCATTCATAATTTTGCCCTGAATCTCAAGCCCCTGCTGATGCAGCCGCCGGTGAAGGGTTTTGTCACCATGGGCCTGGACCCGGGATACCGCAACGGCTGCAAGGTTGCTGTGGTGGATCCCACCGGCAAGGTGCTGGCTACCAGCGTAGTCTACCCCACCTTCAATGAACGGAAAAAGCAGGAGGCCATTGCTACCTTGTCCGGCCTGATGCGCAAGCATCAGGTGCGCCACATTGCAATCGGCAACGGCACTGCCTCACGGGAAACAGAGGCCATGACCGTAGAGATGCTCCGTTCTTTCCCCGAGGCCAGCTATGCCATTGTCAACGAAGCCGGTGCCTCGGTGTATTCCGCCTCTCCCCTGGCGGCAGAAGAATTCCCGGAGTATGACGTGAATTTGCGTTCCGCCGTATCCATTGCCCGCCGCCTTCAGGATCCGCTGGCTGAGCTGGTAAAAATCGATCCCAAAGCCATTGGGGTGGGACAGTATCAGCATGACTGCCCCCAGAAGGAACTGGATGCGGCCTTGGGCGCAGTGGTTGAGGACTGCGTCAACGCAGTGGGTGTGGACGTTAACACTGCATCCCGCAGTCTTCTGGAGCAGGTTTCCGGTCTGAACAGCACCACCGCCAAGAACATTGTGGCATATCGTGAGGAAAACGGCCCCTTCACCAGCAGAAGTCAGTTGAAAAAGGTGCCCAAGCTGGGGCCCAAGGCATTTGAGCAGTGCGCAGGCTTCCTGCGGATTCCCGAAAGCAAGGAGGTGCTGGATAACACCGGTGTGCACCCCGAATCCTATCCCGCCGCAAAAGCCCTTCTGAAGCTCCTGAACTGCAGCGAGCGGAGTCAGCTCCCTGCAAAGCTGGACGAGTACGGCCCTGCAAAAGCTGCCGAAAGCTGCGGCGTGGGAGAACCCACCCTGGTGGACATTGCCAGGGAGCTGGCCAAGCCCGGCCGGGATCCCAGAGATGAACTGCCTTCCCCCGTTCTTCGCAAAGACGTATTGGACATGAAGGATTTGAAACCCGGCATGGAGCTCACCGGCACCGTGAGAAATGTGATTGATTTCGGAGTATTTGTGGACATCGGTGTCCACCAGGATGGGCTGGTGCACATCTCTGAGGTAGCCGACCGCCGTCTGCGTCATCCCAGTGAAGCTGTAAAAGTTGGAGATGTTGTCAAAGTTGTGGTTCTTGGTGTGGACGAAAAACGCCACCGAATCAGCCTGAGCATGAAACAAGCAAACAAACCCAAGGTAGTTTGATCGTTCTTCTCCAAAATGTAACATTTTTCGTAACACTTGACATATTTCGTAACCCGATGTATACTTTAGACAGTAAATCCATGATTGGAGTTTTTTCTATGCGTAAAATACTACGATTTGTGGTCCCTGTTCTGTTGGCTTTGTTGATTATTTCCAGTCTCTTCTGGTATCTGTTTATTTATGACAGAGCCCTCACCCGTGACATTCTGCTGAATCAGGCCCGCGTAAACGATGCCCGCGGCAATTCCGCCCTCTCCGCCTGGTTCTACAAGATGGCCTATGCCCATTCCGGAAATGATGAAGACGTGGCATTGGAGCTTGCCGATCAGTATAAATCCGATGGCAACTACACCAAAGCGGAGGTTTCTCTCTCCCAGGCCATCAGCGCTGCGCCCAGTGCGGAGCTGTATACCGCACTTTGCCGTGCCTATGTGGACCAGGATAAGCTGATGGATGCCGTGGCACTGCTGGCAAATGTGCCTGACGCCGGCATCTCTGCTCAGCTGGCTTCCTTACGGCCTACCGCACCTGTTGCCGCACAGGATCCCGGCTTCTACAACAGCTATATCAGCGTAGAACTGAGTTCTTCCTCCGGTACCATCTACTACACCACCAACGGAGAGTACCCCTCCATTGACAGTGAACCTTATACCGAACCCATCAAGCTGTCTTTGGGTGAAACCATTCTCTACTGTATCAGCGTAGATGACAGCGGCCTTGTCAGCCCCGTCAGCGTACTGAGCTATACGGTTGGCGGTGTTGTGGAACCCGCCATTTTCATGGATGCGGACGTGGAATTCGCCATCCGGGATGCGCTGGGGATGACTCGTACCGAAAGTCTTTACACCAATGACCTATGGGCCATTACAGAATTCACAGTCCCCGCGCAGGCCTGGACGTTGGAGGATCTTTCCAAGCTGACCAATCTGGAAAGCTTGACCATTCAGAATCTGCCTAATGGCTCTCTTGCAGATCTTGCCTCCCTGAGTGAGCTGAAATCCCTGGATCTCAGCGGCTGCCGTTTCTCCGCTTCAGAGCTTCGGGTGCTTGAAAAGCTTCCCAACCTCCAGAAGCTGGTCCTGTCCGACTGTGCACTGAGTACCATTGCAGATCTGGAAAATCTGACCGGGCTGACCTACCTGGACATCAGCAACAACACCATCCGTAATCTGGAACCTCTGACGGGAATGACAAACATGCAGGAGCTGTATATGAATCTCAACGCCATCACCTCTCTGGAGGCGCTGACTTCCATGTACGAGCTTGAAAAGCTGGATGTCTCCTTTAACAACATCAGTTCTTTGAGCCCTCTTGCATTGTGCGTCAAGCTGAACTGGCTGGATGCTTCCAACAATGTCATTACCAGCGTTAACGGCATTGCAAACCTGCAGTTCCTGGCCGCCCTGTCGCTGAATTACAACGAACTGTCCGATGTTTCCCCTCTTGGCGCCTGCATCCAGCTGGTGGAACTGCACATTACCAACAATTCCATTTACGATATCTCCTCTCTGGCTTCCCTGACCAATTTGGAGAAATTCGATTTCTCTTATAACAACATCAGTACCCTTCCCGCCTGGCCGCAAAACTGCGCGCTGCGAATCATTCAGGGTACACGGAACCAGTTGAACAGCATCGATGTTCTGGGTGGTATGCCGAACCTGACCTATGTCTCCATGGACTACAACAATCTGTCGGATATCAACAGTCTTGCGAATTGCGTCAGCCTGGTTCAGGTCAATGTGTATGGCAACAGCATTTCCGATGTCTCCGCCCTGACCCAGCACAGCATTATCGTCAACTACAACCCCACTTAACAGAAACTCCCCTCTGAAAGTTTCAGAGGGGAGTAATTTTGTATATAGGTATCCTAATAAAAAGAACGCATCTGCAAGAGCAAATGCGTTCTTTTGGCGACCCGGAACGGACTCGAACCGTCGACCTCCAGCGTGACAGGCTGGCGTGCTAACCGACTGCACCACCGGGCCGTATTCAAAACAGTAGTTGGATTATATCAGATAATCCATCATTTGTAAAGAGGGCATATCGAAAAAATCAAAAAGAAAAACCGGCCGGTAAACCAGCCGGTTTTATGGAGCGGGTGACGAGGCTCGAACTCGCTACCTCCACCTTGGCAAGGTGGCGCTCTACCGGATGAGCTACACCCGCGAGGGACATGACACATTATAACGCGAAAGTTGGATTTGTCAAGTCCTTTTTTGCGAAAACCCGCGAAATATTTCAGTCCCTTATTTTCCAAACAGCACCCAAATTAGAAAATATGCCGGAACGATTGCAGTGAAGGTAAATGGAATACCAATCCGAAAGAAATCCCGGTTGGAAACCTCATATCCTTCCCTGCACAGAATGCCGATACCCGCAATATTGGCCGAAGCACCAATGGGTGTACAGTTTCCTCCAAGGGTTGCACCGGACAAAAGGCCAAAATACAGTGCCGTGGAATCTACGCCCATCTCTGCGGCGATTCCGGCGATCACCGGAATCATTGTTGCCACATAAGGAATGTTGTCAATGAATGCAGAAATCAGTACGGAGGCCCAAACAACAATTGTGTACATCAAAAACAGATTCCCGCCGCCAAGCTTCACCAGCATCACGGCCAAAGCATCGATCACCCCTTCGTGGGTGATGCCGCCGATCATCAGGAACAACCCCACCAGCAACCCCAGAGTTTCAAAGTCGATGGCTTTCAGAGGTCCCAGAAGCGCCTCCGGCGTCTTTTTTCGGAATCCATTGATCATTACGCCAACAGCCAAAACGCTGCAGCAGATCATGCCATTGGTCTGTGAAGGTAAATTCCAGTTTTCAGGCGCAAACGAGGCGCAAATCAGCAGAGCGATGGTTCCAAACAGCAGAACTGTAGGAAAATAATCTGTGACTTGGGTTCTGGCCCCCAGGAAATGGACCGCCTTTTTCTCCTTCCGGAAAAGGAAAAATACAATCAGTGCCGAAAGGGCTGCGCCAAGTTCCACCGAGAAAAAGATGGATGGGCGGCCCTGATACCAGAAAAAGTCTGCAAATGACAGATTCAGTGCAGAGCCCAGCATAATTGCAGTGGTGTCCCCCACCAGTGTTGCCGCTCCCTGAAGATTGGAAGAAACTGCAATGGAAATGATGAAAGGCACCGGATTGGTTTCCAGCTTTCTGCAAACTGCAATGGCTACAGGAGCAACCATCAGCACCGTAGCCACATTGTCCACAAACGCAGAAATGATTCCCGCAAAAAGACTGAGGCAGACCGCCGCCCACTGTACATTCGGAACCCGTTCCATCAGCCACTCTGCCATGCGGTCGGGCATATGGCTGTCAATAAACATCCGAACCAGGCCCATGGTTCCGCCAATCATCAAAAGCACATTCATGTCCAGAGCACCAACCACATTGGACACAGGCAGCATTCCAAGCGCCACAAACAACGCTCCGGATGCCAGCGCTATGTACGGGCGGTACCTGCTGAACAAAAGCATCAGTACGTAGGTCAGAACAAACAGCAAAACGGCTAACAGCATACTCATATCCTTCCCTTGATACTACGACGACGATTACATGCTTTATATCATATGAAAAAAAGCCGACCGAAATCGGTCGGCTTATGGAGCGGGTGACGAGGCTCGAACTCGCTACCTCCACCTTGGCAAGGTGGCGCTCTACCGGATGAGCTACACCCGCGAGGAACATGGATTATTATAGCGATTTTTTCACTTTTGTCAAGAGAAATTTTTATAGGGGACAAGCATAAAAGCCTGTCCCCTGCTGCATTTATAATGCGTCCTTGGAATATTTGGAAAAGCCATCCCCCAGAACTTGATGGGCCTCCTGGACAATGACAAAGGCAGACTGATCCCGCTCCATCACCAGCTCCTTGAGCTCTGCCAGTTGGCGCTTTTTGACCACCGTCAGCACCACCTTTTTGTCCTGGCGGCTATAATAACCCTGACCATTCAGGAAAGTCGCTCCCCTGTCCAGCTTGTCACAGACGTCCTTTGCAATCTGCTCCGCCTGGTCCGAGATGATCAGCGCCACCTTGGAATAGTCAAAACGGTAGATGACCACATCCATCACCTGACCGGTGATGAATACCACGATGCCGCTGTAAAGTGCCTTGCTGATGTCCCGGAACACCAGGCCAGTGAGAAGGACCACGAAGCCATCGAAGCACATGGAAATTGTCCCGATGGGTACGTTCCGGCAGCGGAGCTTCAGCATCCGCACCAGGATATCCGATCCTCCCGTGGAAGTGCCGGAGGCAAACACGATGCCCAATCCCAGGCCGCAGAGAAGGCCGCCGTAGATGCCGCACACCAGCGTTTCCTGAAAACCGATGGAAATCAAAGAGAATACATCAATCATCACGCCGCTGACCAGCATTCCCAGCAGTGAGCCTGCAAAAAACCGCTTTCCGATCCGAATACCGCCAACAATAAACAGCGGCAGATTGAATATGATTGAGACTGTACCAACGCTTCCAAGCCCCGTCAGATGGACTACCACCTGAGCCAAACCGGAAATGCCGCCGGTGTTGATACTGTTAGGCTCCAGAAACAAACTGAACCCCAAAGCGAACAGGACACTGCCCAAAATCGTGGTAATAATCCAGCCGCTTTTCTTCCAAAGATTCTTCATAAAATCCTCCAAGGCGTCTAATTCATTTTCCGGGAAGCAAGGCAGCGACGCATCGTGGGGCAATAGATCCGCCGAAGCACGCTGCTCCCATTGTGCAGTGTTGCCTTAAAGCTCCATTTTCTCCTGCTTTTCCTGCATGTCCTCCGGCTTCAGCAGCGCGCCGGCGGCCGGAATGGCTTTGGTACGGTAACGGCTCTGATTTTCAATTCCGCTCTGCTCCAGGGCAGTCACAGAACTGAGCACAGCCTTCTTTTTCAAAGAAAGGACTGCCACGCCCTGGGTATTCCGCGTGGTTTTCGGCAGCAGCTGCGCCGTGGAGAAGATCAGCGCCCGACCGTCGCTGGAGTAAACTGCCATTTGAGCATCGTTCTGAAGGGCGGTGACGGCCACCAGAGGGCTCTTGTCGCTGTAGGCACCGGTGAGCTTTTTGCGGTTGGTTTTGGTCTCATAGGCGGTCAGAGGTACCTTGGCGGCCTTGCCGTTCTCAAAGAAGAAAATCACAAAGCCTTTATAATCCCCGGTGAGAACCACACTGCGCACATTTTCACCCGGCTCCATTCCCAGCTTCTGGGGCAGATAATCACCAAGAGCAGACGCTTTGCCGTCCTCAAAATCGCTGAGGCGGGATTTGTAGCACTGGAACTGGTCCGTAAACACCAGCACATCCGTTCTGTTCGTGGTCTCCTGAGAGAATGCAAGACTGTCGCCCTCTTTAAACTTTTGCTCGCCGCTCATCCGCAGGGACTGGGCGGTGATTTTCTTGAGGTAGCCTTCTTTGGAGACAAACACGGTAACGGGATAGTCCGGAATATTCTCTTCTTCCTCTTCCGGTTCCGCCTCTGCCGCCTGGTAAATAATCTCCGTCTTTCTCGCCTGGCCGTATTTCTTGGAAACCTCCTGCAGCTCCTGGATGATCACATTTTTCAGCCGACGGGAGCTGTTCAGCGTATCTCTCAGGTCTGCAATTTCCTGTTCCAGCTGACTGATAGCCTTGGTCTGTTTGAGAATGTATTCTTTGTTGATGTTGCGCAGCTTGATTTCAGCCACATAATTGGCCTGGATTTCATCAATGCCAAAGCCAATCATCAGATTGGGCACTACTTCGCTCTCCAGCTCGGTTTCCCGGATGATCCGGATGGCCTTGTCAATGTCCAGCAGAATCCGCTCCAGACCTTTCAGAAGATGGAGTCGCTCCTCCCGCTTGCCGATCTGATGGAACAGACGCCGCTTGACACAGTCGATGCGCCAGGCGGTCCACTCTTCCAGGATTTCACCCACGCCCATCACCCGGGGCATTCCGGCAATGAGGATATTGAAATTGCAGGGAAAGCTATCCTGCAGCGGTGTCATGCGGAAGAGCTTCTGCATCAGCTTATCCGGGTCAACGCCCCGCTTCAAATCGATGGTCAGTTTCAGACCGCCCAGGTCGGTCTCGTCCCGCATATCGGCAATTTCTTTGATTTTACCTGCTTTGATCAGCTCTGCTACCTTGTCCATGATGACTTCCGTGGCAGTTGTATAGGGAATCTCGGTGATTTCAATGAGATTACCCTCTTTTTCATAGTGCCACTTTGCCCGGAGCTTGAAGCTGCCCCGGCCGGTGGAGTAGACCTCCCGGGTGGCCGCCTCGTCAAACAACAGCTCCGCTCCGGTGGAGAAATCCGGGCCGGGAAGGGTTTCCAGAATATCATGGTCCGGATTCTTCATCAGAGCAATGGCAGTATCACAGACCTCCTTCAGGTTGAAAGAACAGATGTTGCTGGCCATACCCACGGCAATGCCCTGATTGGCGGACACCAGTACGTTGGGGAAGGTGGTGGGCAGCAGGCTGGGCTCCTTCATAGTGGCGTCGTAGTTATCCACCATGTCCACGGTATCGCTGTCGATGTCCCGGAACAATTCCCCGCAGATGGGATCCAGTTTCGCCTCAGTGTAACGAGAGGCTGCATAGGCCATATCCCGGGAATAAACCTTGCCGAAGTTACCCTTGGAATCCACGAAAGGGTGCAGCAGCGTCTCATTGCCCCGGGACAGACGAACCATGGTCTCATAAATGGCAGCGTCACCGTGGGGGTTTAAGCGCATGGTTTGTCCGACGATATTGGCAGACTTGGTCCGACCACCGGAAAGCAGCCCCATTTTATACATGGTGTACAGAAGCTTCCGATGGGAGGGCTTGAAGCCGTCGATCTCGGGAATCGCCCGGGAGACAATGACGGACATGGCGTAGGGCATGTAGTTGAGCTCCAGGGTCTCGGAAATGGCCTGCTCCGTGGTGGAGCCCTGGAGCCCCATCACACCGTCGGTGTTCACTTTTTTCTTTTTTTCAGGTTCCTGTTTCTTCTTTGCCATATTCGGTTCCTATCCTCACGTCATCAGGAAATGTCAGCCAATTCCAGATATTTTGCGCCATTTTCGGCGATGAAGTTCTTCCGTTCATTCAATCCGTCGCCCAGCAGAATATTAAAATAATAGGCGGTGCGTTCCGCATCCTCCGGCATCACCTTTATGAGCCGACGGGTTTCCGGGTTCATGGTGGTCATCCACATCATTTCCGGATCGTTCTCGCCAAGACCCTTGGAGCGCTGGATGTTCACCTTCTTGCCTTCCAGCTCTTTCAAAATCTTTACCTTTTCCTGCTCGTTGTAGGCAAACCAGGTCTTATCCTTGCAGGTAATCTCAAACAACGGTGACTCGGCAATATACACATACCCATCCCGAATCAGCGTGGGGCAGAGACGGTAGATCATGGTGAGGATCAGGGTACGGATCTGGAAGCCGTCGTAGTCCGCATCGGTGCAGATGACCACCTTGCTCCACCGCAGCTGGGAAAGGTCGAAGGATGAGAGTTCCTTGGATTTCTTTCCCTGAATCTCCACGCCGCAGCCCAGCACCTTCATCAGGTCGGTGATGATGGGAGAGGCAAAAATCTTGTTGTAGTCCGCCTTCAGGCAGTTGAGAATTTTACCCCGGACGGGCATGATGCCCTGGAATTCCGCATCCCGGCTCAGCTTGACGCTGCCCAAGGCGGAATCGCCCTCCACGATGTAGAGCTCCCGGACATTCACGTCCTTGCTGCGGCAGTCTACAAATTTCTGAACACGATTGGAAATATCAATGTTGCCGGACAGCTTCTTTTTTACATTGGACTTGGTTTTCTCCGCGGATTCTCTGGCCCGCTTGTTCACCAGGATCTGCTCCGCAGCCCGGTCAGCCTCCTGCTTGTTCTCGATGAACCATACCTGGAGCTGCTCTTTGAAGAAGGCCGTCATGGCGTCCTGGGTGAACTTGGAATTGACAGACTTTTTAGTCTGGTTTTCAAAGCATCCAATGGTGGAGAAACAGTTGGTCACCATCACCAGGCTGTCCTGGATGTCCTGGAAAATAATTTTGCTCTCGGTTTTGGTGTACTTGTTATTGTCTCTCAGATATTTATCAAAGGCAGCCGTAAAGCCGGACCGAACCGCCTTGTCCGGGCTGCCGCCGTATTCCAGCCAGGAGGAATTGTGGTAAAACTCAATGTGAGAAACCTGCTTGGAGAAGCAGAAGGCAGCGGTAATCTTCAGTTTCATCTCCGGCCGATTCTCCGCATCCCGGCCCCGGCGCTCGGCCTCCCAGTAGACGGGCATGGTAAAGGCATTATCACCCACCATTTCCTCGATATACTGCTTGATACCGTCGGCATAGCAGAACTCCTCCTGCTCGAATTTCCCGCCCACCTGGTTGCGGAATTTGAAGGTGACCCCCTTATTCACCACCGCCTGACGGCGCAGCACATCCCTGTAGTATTCCACGGGGATGTTGATGTCCGTAAACACCTGCTTGTCCGGCTTCCAATGGAACACAGAGCCGGTCTTCTTCCGGTCCGCAGGCTCCTTTTTCAGGCCGCCCACGTTTCTGCCCCGTTCAAAGTGGAGGTCATACCGATAACCGTCCCGGCGGATGGTGGCATCGAAGAATTCGGAAGCATACTGGGTGGCACAGGAGCCCAGGCCATTCAGGCCCAGGGAATACTCGTAGTTCTCGCCGTTTTCGCCATACTTGCCGCCGGCGTACATTTCACAGAAAACCAGCTCCCAGTTATAGCGTTTTTCCTTCTCGTTATAGTCCACAGGACAGCCGCGGCCAAAATCCTCTACTTCAACACTCAGGTCCTCGTAGCGGGTGACAATGATGGTATCACCGTGGCCCTCCCGGGCTTCGTCGATGGCGTTTGATAGGATTTCAAATACCGCATGCTTACAGCCCTCCAGATCATCGGAGCCGAAAATGACCGCAGGACGTTTCCGAACCCGGTCCTCTCCCTTCAGCATGGAGATGCTGGTATTTCCATATTGTTCTTGCTGCTTTTTACTTGCCATATTTCATACCTGCCTAAGCTTGCCATAATAAATCCAGTGTATTATATGCAAAAAAGGAAAGAAAGTCAAGAAATGGGATTTTCCCTTTTGCGCTTCTCATCTTATCATCAGATTGTTGTTTCGTTGTTAAGGCTACACCGCATAATTCGGCAAGGAAGCTCAGCGAGAGATTTTGTGCCAGTTCAAAGTTTCAAAAATGGGGGAATACTGTATGTATTTCCCGTTTTTGGAACTGCAGAAATGGCACAAAAGATCCGCTGAGATCCGCAGA
>JALFGI010000122.1 GCA_022777455.1 Clostridiales bacterium
GCCGCCCACAATCAGCTCACACAGGGACAAAATGAAGTCAGATTTCAGCGATAAGGGATTATCCTCGTCGCTGTAATTAAGATTCAAATCCATGGGGTTGATGTGGTGCTTGGAGGTAGGCGAAATCTTAATCACCTGCCCGCCCAGCTGGGAAACCAGGGCGGCATACTCGGCCTCCGGGTCGCAGATGATGATGTCATCCTTCGTCACCAGGAAGGCATTGGTGATTTCCCGCTTTGCAGAAAAGGACTTGCCGGAACCGGGGGTGCCAAGAATCAAGCCATTGGGATTCTTTAGCAGCTTCCGGTCAACCATAATCAGGTTGTTGCTGAGAGCGTTCAGGCCATAGTAAAGGGCTTCCCCGTCGCTTTGAAACAGCTCCTGAGTGGTAAAGGGGATGAAGATGCCAATGCCGGAACTGGTGAGCCCACGCTGAATCTCAATCTGGTTGTGCCCCAGGGGCAGGCAGCTCATGAGGCCTTCCTCCTGCTGGTAGTCCAGGGGTGTGATATTGCAATTGTATTTCTGGGCGATGGATTTCATCTGGAACACGTTGTTCTCCAACTGCCGCTGGGTGTCGGCGGTGCTGAGAATCAGGAACGTCACCAGAAACATGCGTTGGTTCCTGCTTTGCAGATCCGCCAGGAGCTTCTTCGCCTCCTCGCCGTAGGTGGCGAGGTCTGAGGGAATGATGTCCATATCGTAGCCGGAGCGGACTGCCTTCTTCTGCTCCTCGATCTTGGTCTTGTCCAGATCGGTGATGGTGCGCTTTATGGTTTTAATAGCCGCAACCTGGTCGATGGACTGGACATGGATGGAAACCACTAGATTGCTCTCCACATCCAGGAAGTCTTTCAGAATCCGGTCACTGAGCTCCGGTGCCAGGATTTGCAGGAAGCTGACCCGGCAGTACTTTTTCCCCATGCGAAAATCCCTGGCCCGATTGAAATAAAAGGAGCTGGGGGCAATAAAGTCTTTGGTGCCCACGCCGGTTCTGGGGAGCCATTTCCAGTCAAAGAGAAAGGGCTCCGGGGTGTCCATGCGGAGAATGTCATGGAGTACCCGGAGCCGCTGCTGACCGGAGAGGGATTCGGCAATAACACCCATCCGTTTGAAATTGTTCAGGATGTCCGTTTCCAGCCGTTCCAGTCTGGGCTTGGCTGTTTTGATAGAATCGGCGTCAATGCCGAAGGTGAGGTACTTGGTTTTCATCAGGCCGTTGTTGCCCCGGGCCAGCTGGTTTTGCAGCATCTGGGCATACTCCTGCCGGATAGAGTCAAATTCATCCCCCTGGTCGGGAATCTGAATGCTGTCCACAAAGGTATCCTCCGGGGCGGTGAGGTTCAGGAAGGACAGCTGGAACCGGACGGAGGAATCGAAGTAATTCAGAAAGTCGCACCAGCTGTCGAAGATGGTCTGCTTGTCCTCGTTGTCGGAGAGCTGGTAGTTGATGTCCCGGAACTGGATGGTTTTGGTGAAATGGGTGGGTGTGACCTGGCAGATGCCGTCCGGGCGGAGCATCTGGTAGGGGATACTTGACTGTGCGGACTTGCCCTTTTTATCTGTTCCCCTGGCCCTTTCGATTACGGCTTTTACCGCTTTCTTTTCGGCCAGGGACAGCTTTTCGGCGGACAATGTGGTAAACCTCCTTGTCTAATCGGTCTTGCCGCTGCACGGCGGCGTAGAAATTATTGGTTTGATAGGGGCGCTCCTTTGGCCGGAGCACCATGCTGCGAATCATGTTCCGCAGAATGATTTCCAGGGACTGCCCGTTCTTTTCGTACATGGCAAGCAGAAACATGGGCATCATGGAAAGAATCAGAAGAAGCGCAGCGGTGCTGTTGCCCAGGGGCTTTCTCGTCAGGAAATACAGCGGCACACCCACCGCTGCTGCCACGCTGAAGCAGATGAGCTGGCGTTTCGTCAGATTGAACAGCACCTTCGTTTTGACTTTGGTGACGTCCTTGGGGACGGTTACATATGGAATACAATTACCTCCTTAATGCGCGTTGAATACACTGCGGGACAGGCTGCTGGTTTTGAACAGGCAGAAGCACAGAAGAACCGTATAGCCCATGCAGGTCCAGATGGCACCGGAAACGTCCGAGGAAGTGCCGATATTCTGCACCAAAACAGCGTAGATGGCCACGCAGACCATAATGAGGAACGCCTGGAAGCCCAGGGAGAACAAGGTTCTAAGATAGTTCTGCCCCATCTGGCCCCATTCCCGGTTGGCCATGGTTGCCATGGGGATGGGGGCGACGGATGTGACCAGGTACACCTCTATCATCCGCCCGTAGATGACGATGAAAATGCAGATGGTGATAGCCCAGGTGCAGATGCCCACGAACAGGGATTGAAACCACAGCCCGAACAGCGGGCCCAAGTCCATGGTCTCCAACTGTCCCTCTAATCCAGAGAGTACGGATGTGATGTCGATAGCAGTGTTTCCCACGATAACCCCTGCGGCAGAGGATACAACGCCATGGGCAACGTCGAATACCCCCATGACAATGGTCCAGGTGTTGGAGAGAATCAAAGCGGCGGCAGCGGACTTGAATACCCATTTGAAGAACATCCAGGTGTCTACATCGTTGAGGTTATTCTTGTCCGTAATCAGCTGAATCAGCTCCAATGTCATTAGAAACGCCAGCACCGCCCCGGCGATGGGCAATGTCATTAACTTAAGAAATCTCTCCAAAAGTGGTAGCAAATAGCACAAAATAGTCTCGTAAAGTTCATATAAACTGCCAATTGACTTTTCAAATTCGGCCAAAAAATCAAGATGACATCTTGTTTTGGAGGCGAC
>JALFGI010000229.1 GCA_022777455.1 Clostridiales bacterium
GCCTGCTCCACAATCTCCGGGCCGATTCCGTCTCCCCGGATCACTGCAATGGTTTTTTCCACAATTCTCCTCCTCCAATGGTTCTATTCTCTCGGAAAGCGCAGGAAAAGGACAAAAAAATCGCCTCTTCATGCAAAAGCACAAAGAGACGATGTTATTCCACCGCGATACCACTCTTATTCACCCCAAAGGGTGCACCTCAACAGGGCACCAACATGCCCCTTCTCGATAACGGGAGAACCCGTCTGCACCTACTGTGATTCAGCGCAGCCGCTCGGAAGCCAGTTCATACCGCTCTATCCCACCGTGCTCCCAGCAACCACGGCTCTCTGGAGGGAATCGATGCAGACTACTATTCTCCGTCCATGCGTTTTCCGATTTACGAGGGGAGTATACCGCTTTAGCGTGCAAAAGTCAAGAGCGAATTATTTCACAAATTTCCGAACAGAGGAAAAAAGAGGCCACTCTTGAAAAAAACGCGGTTTTGGGTTATGATGATCGAAAAAATGAGATGAGGAAGTGGAAAGCAATGATTGTTTCCAAATTCGGCGGCACCTCCCTGGCGGATGCGGAGCGTTTTCGTCATGTGGCCCGGCTCATCCAGGCGGACCCCAATCGCCGGTATGTGGTGGTATCCGCCCCGGGGAAGCGATCTGACCAGGATATGAAAATCACCGATCTGCTCTATCGCTTCCAAAAAACCGGGGAGAACGGGGATTTTGAGCCCATCCGGGCCCGTTTTCAGCAGCTTGTGGAGGAACTGGGGATCCAGCTGGATCTGAGCGAGGATTTTGCCCAAATGCGGCAGCCCCACAACGCCGACTACATGGCCTCCCGGGGAGAATACCTCTCCGCCCGGATTATGGCGGCCTACCTGGGCTGGCCCTTTGTGGATGCCCGGGAGTGCGTATTTTTCGATGCTCAGGGCAATCTGGATGAAATCAAAACCCGCCACGCTCTGTTTGAGCGACTGCGGCTGCTGCCCCATGCCGTGCTGCCCGGATTCTACGGTGTGACCCCGGACGGCCGGGTCCACACCTTCAGCCGGGGCGGCAGCGACATTTCCGGTGCCCTGGTTGCCAGTGCCATGGATGCCCAGGTCTACGAAAATTGGACGGATGTGGACGGCATGCTGGTCACCGACCCCCGCATTGTGCCCCAGGCCTCGCCCATCCGGACCATCACCTATTCCGAGCTGCGGGAACTGGCCTATCGGGGGGCCACCGTGCTCCACGAGGATTCCGTGGTCCCGGTACGCCGCAGCGGCATTCCCATCCACATCTGCAATACCTTCCATCCTCAGGCCCCCGGCTCCTGGATTCTGGCCCGGGCGGACAAGCCTGCCGGCCCCATCACCGGTATTGCCGGGCGGAAAAACTACTCTACCATCCAGATCGAGCGGGAGAACACAAACAGCAGCGTGGGCTACGTCCGGCGAATCCTGTCCTGCCTGGAGCACTGGAACGTTCCCTTTGAACATCTGGCCACGGGCCTGGGCAGCGTATGCCTGGTGGTGCCCACCGCCGCCATTGCGGAGTGCCGGGAGCAGCTGCAGGAGGACATCACCCTGGCCATCCACCCGGACAGCATTCTCATTGAGGATGGGCTGTCCATGATCGCCGTGGTGGGCCGGGGTATGGTAAACAAGCCCGGCGTCTGCGCCCGGCTGTTTTCCAGTCTGGGAAGCTGCGGCATCAGCATCCGGGTGATCGACCAGGGCTCCAGCGAAATGAACATCGTCATCGGCGTGGCCGAGCCGGATTATGAACCCGCCATCCGGACCATTTACCAGGAGTTTTTTCAATAAACCCGGACGTCAAATCGGTAAATTGTTGTTTGGCGGGCAGATACGGTAGCACCCCTTGGCTCTCCCAAAGGGAGAGCCAAGGGCGCTGCCGCGCCAGCGCGTTAAACAGCAATTTCCCGGGGCGGGTTTTACACCGCCCCGGGTTTTTTATTTCCGACTGGCGCAGATGCCCCGCTGCACCGCAATCGTTGCCAGGGTGTCTCCCAGCTGTGTCAGCACCGCTCCCAGCAGACCCAACTCCTCGTCGTTCAGCCTGCAGGCCAGGGCATTGGCCAGAGCTGTAACGGAAGCCGTCAATTCACACGGATTCACAAGCCGCTCACCTCCGCACCATTCTATGAGGGAAGTTCTTTTTTTAAAGAAATCAGTTGAAAAACTCAAAAAAGTGCGGTAATATAGAAGTAAATTTCAAATAATTTGAACGGAGGATTCTCATGGCAGATATTCAAAAGCTCCTGTCCCAAATGACCCTGGAAGATAAAATCGGGCAGCTCATGCAGTACAACGGCAATGTCCTCATGGATACCGGTGCCGAGATCACCGGCCCCATGCAGCAGTTCGGACTGACGGAGGAGGATCTGGGCCGGCTGGGCAGTGTCCTGAACTTCGCCTCTGCCGACGAAATGAAGCAGATGCAGGACATCCACCTCGCCAAAGATCCCAACAAAATTCCCATGCTGTTCATGATGGACGTGATCCACGGCTACCGCACCATCTTCCCCATCCCCCTGGGCCTGGGCTGCTCCTTTGACCCGTCCCTGGCAGAGGAATGCGCCCGGGTGGCCGCCAAAGAAGCGGGAGCCAGCGGCGTGCAGGTCACCTTCACCCCCATGGTGGATTACACCCGGGACCCCCGGTGGGGCCGGGTGATGGAGACCTGCGGCGAGGAACCCATGCTGGCAGGTGATCTGGGCGCGGCCCAGGTGCGGGGCTTCCAGCAGGAGGACCTGACCCGCAGCGACAGTGTGGCCGCCTGTGTCAAGCACTTCGCCGGTTACGGCGGCACCGAGGCCGGCCGGGACTACAACCTGGTGGAGCGATCGGAGCGGGAGCTGCGGGAATATTTTCTCCCCGCCTACAAGGCCTGCATCGACGCGGGGGTGGAGCTGCTGATGCCCTCCTTCAATTCCCTCAACGGCATCCCCTCCGTGGCCAACCCCTGGCTGATGAAGAAGATTCTGAAGGACGAATGGAATTATCAGGGCGTAGTGATCAGCGACTACAACGCCCTGGGAGAGCTGCTGGTCCACGGCATCGCCGCCGATGAGAAGCAGGCTGCCAAGCTGGCCTTCCAAAACGGCTGCGACATTGAAATGTGCTCCAGCACCTATCTGCGCCACCTGAAGGAACTGGTGGAGGAGGGTGAAATTTCCATGGAGCAGGTGGATACGGCAGTAGCCCGGGTGCTCCGGCTGAAGCAGCGTCTGGGCCTGTTTGCCGACCCCTACCACGGTGCCGACCAGGCAAAGGCCGAGGCCCTGTTCCTCTGCCCGGAGCACCGCCGGGTGGTGCGGAAGGCTGCAGAGGAATCCGCCGTCCTGCTGAAAAACGACGGTCTGCTGCCCCTGCCGGAGAACCTGACCCGGGTGGCCCTCATCGGTCCCTTTGCCGACGAGCACGGCATCAACGGCTTCTGGAGCTGCTGCGGCCGGGACGAGGATACCGTCACCATGGCCCAGGGCATCCGGGCCCTGCTGCCCCGGGCGGAGATCACCGTGGCCAGGGGCTGCGGCTGCCGGTGGGATGACCGGGACACCTCCGGCTTTGCCCAGGCGGTGGAAGCCGCAAAGAATGCCCAGGCGGTCATCCTGTGTCTGGGAGAACCCCAGACCTATTCCGGCGAGGGCAACTGCCGCACGGACCTCCGGCTGCCGGGAATGCAGCTGGAGCTGGCAAAAGAAGTGCTGAAAGCCAATCCCAGCACCGCTGTGGTGCTGTTCCAGGGCCGCCCTCTGGCGCTGACGGAGCTGGACGAAATCGCCCCCGCCATCCTTACGATGTGGTTCCCCGGCACCGAAGGGGGAAATGCGGCAGCGAACCTGCTCTTTGGCCGGGCCAATCCCTGCGGCAAATTGGACATGACCTTCCCCCGCAGCGTGGGCCAGTGCCCCATCTACTACAACCATCCCAACACCGGCCGTCCCCACTGGACGGCGGAAGCCCGGCAGCAGCATTTTGCCTCCGACTACATCGACTGCGGCACCCTGCCCCTGTATTCCTTCGGCCACGGCCTGTCCTACGCCCGCTTTGTCTACCGGGACATGCAGGTCTCCAGCCCGGTGCTCACCGCTCAGGCTCCCATCCGAGTCAGCATCACCGTCTACAATGACAGCGACCGCCCCGGCAAAGAGGTGGTGCAGCTGTACATGCGAGACCCGGTGGCCTCGGTGGTGCGCCCGGTGCAGCAGCTGATCGGCTATCAAAAGCTTTCCCTGGCCCCTCATGAGGAAAAGCGCCTCACCTTCCCCGTTACGGAGCAGATGCTGCGCTTCTGGAATTTTGAAGGCAGGCATGTCTGCGAGCCCGGCACCATTGAGTTGATGTTCGGCCATGCGGATCATTTCTGTGCCGAAACAGAAATCCGGTACATGGGATAAAGGGCGGTTAGATTATTTGCTTACGTCAGCACATTGGCAAATTGTAATTTGGCGTACCGGAATCGGCGCACCTCTTGGCTCCCCCTATGGGGGAGCTGGCTGCCCCGTAAGGGGCAGACTGAGAGGGCCAACATGGCGTGATTTCAGCTGCCATTATCTTACTGCGGTACCCTCTCAGTCAGCCTGACGGCTGCCAGCTCTCCCAAAGGGAGAGCCAAGAGCGCCAAACAACAATTTTCCCATCCGCTTATTTATTCCCACGGCCTGAATATGATTTTGCCTTGCAGAAGGACCGCTTCTGTGCTACAATACCCCCGACAATTTTTGAAGGAAGGAAATGTTTTGAAAGAATTACTGGATCTGTATTTCACGTTTTTCAAGCTGGGTGCCGTCACCTTCGGCGGCGGCTACGCCATGCTGCCCATTCTGCAGCGGGAAGTGGTGGAAAAGAAGCATTGGGCCACGGATGAGGAGCTGATGGACTACTACGCCATCGGCCAATGCACCCCCGGCATCATCGCGGTGAACACCGCCACCTTCATCGGCCAGAAATACCGGGGCATTCCCGGAGGCATCCTCACCACCCTGGGCATCGTGTCTCCCTCCATTATCATCATCTCCATCATTGCGGCGGTGATCAACAATTTTGCCGACCTCGTCTGGGTGCAGAACGCCCTGGGAGGCATCCGGGTATGCGTGTGCGTGTTCATTCTGAATTCCGTGGTGAAGCTCTTTAAATCCGCCGTGAAGGACAAGGTCACCCTGGCCATGTACCTTCTGGCCTTTGCCGTTGCGGTATTCTTTAACTTCTCCCCCATCTACTCCGTGGTGATCGCGGGTGTGCTGGGTGTACTGTTTACGAAACTGGGGGTGCGGGGTAAATGATTCTGCTGCAATTATTCTGGGAATTCTTCAAAACCGGCCTGTTCGCCATCGGCGGCGGCCTGGCCACTGTGCCCTTCCTGCAGGACATTTCCGCCAAAACCGGCTGGTACACCGCGGGGCAATTGGCAGACATGATTGCCGTCTCCGAAAGCACCCCCGGCCCCATGGGCGTGAACATGGCCACTTATGTGGGCTTCACCGTGGGCTCCCAGGAGCTGGGCGGCCCGGTGATGGGCGTTGTGGCTGCCATCATCGCTACCCTGGGTCTGGTTGCCCCCAGCGTGATCGTCATCATGATCGTCGCCTACTTCCTGAAGCGGTTCCGTGACAGCAAGCTGGTGGACGGCGCGCTGTACGGCCTGCGCCCGGCCTCCGTGGCGCTGATCTCCGCCGCCGGTGTGGACATCGTGCTGATTGCGGTGCTCCGGGTGGATTCCATTTACCAGGTTGCCCAGGCGGCCCTGAGCTGGAAGGCACTGGCCCTGGCCGCGTTGGTCTATGTGAGTACCCATATCAAAAAGCTGAAAAACCTGCACCCCATCTGGTTCATTGCCGCCTCCGCGGTGATCGGCGTGGTGCTGAAAATGGGGTAAGGGGTCATGAATTCCATTCTGGATTTTCATGTGCACCCCTTTCGGGATGCGTCCCACTGCCTGAATTTTTATCCGGAACGGTCCGACTTCACCCCGGCGCTGATGCAGCTGGAGCTGGAAAAAGCGGGCATCACCCACATCTGCGGCAGCGTACTGCAAATGAAGGCGCCCAAAGCCTTTTCTGACCTGCGTTCACTGAACCGGGAAGCATTGGCTCTGCGGGAGCTGCTGGGGGATTTCTATACCCCGGGGTTTCACATCCATCCGGCCTATGTAAGAGAATCCTGTGAGGAAGTGGAATTCATGCACCGGCAGGGCGTGCATCTGCTGGGAGAGCTGGTGCCCTACATCCACGGTTGGGGGGACTTTGACGAGAAGAACCTTTTTCAGATTCTGGAAGCAGCTCCCCGCGGCATGGTGTGCTCCTACCACACCCCCTGGGATTTCTCCATGGAGAATCTTCTCTCCGCCTTCCCCGGCATCATCTTTGTGGCGGCCCACCCCGGGGACCGGGATCGGGTGGCGGAGCACATTGCTTTGATGAAAAAGCATGAGAATCTGTACCTGGACCTGTCCGGCACCGGACTGTTCCGCCTGGGCCTTTTGAAGCACCTGGTAAACCAGGTGGGGGCAGAGCGGATCCTCTTCGGCACGGATTACCCCATCTGCAACCCGCGGATGTATGTCCAGGCCGTATACGGCGAAGATATCTCCGATTGCCACCGGGAGAAAATCTTTTTTGAAAACGGCATGCGGATTTTGAAAATCCAAAAAGCAGGTAAATTGTAATTTGACGGTGGGTTGAATGGAACCAGGCTCCCACAATTGCCCAACCACTGTAGGGGAGGCTCGTAGCCTCCCGCGCGGTAAAAGCTGCGATGATGAATCGGGTTGGGCGAATTCGCACAGCGTCGGACGTTTTACCATTCAACCAACAACTCAAGTGTCCAACCTGGCGGGAGGCTAAGAGCCTCCCCTACAGTGGCGTGTGCAAAAACACAGCCTCATTTAAGGTTCTTGTATTATGATTACATAATCTGACCATTTAAGGAGCATTTTGGCGTATGGTACATTCCAAGAGGCTGGTTTTGGCGGTGCTTTGCTGCCTGATGATTCTTGCGGCGGCACTCCCGGCCCGGGCGGAGGGGGAGCTGCAGCTGGCTTCCCAGACGGCGGTGCTGATGGACGCGGATACCGGCGTGGTGCTGTATGAAAAGAACATGCACGACACCATGTACCCCGCCAGCATCACCAAAATCATGACCGCCATGCTGGCCATCCAGCATCTGGAACCGGAGCAGGTGCTCACCGTCTCCCAGACGGCGGTGAACGCAGTGCCCCGCACCTCCTCTCACATTTCCCTTCAGGCCGGGGAGCGGCTCACCGTGCGGGATGCGCTGTACGCCATCGGAATGGAGTCCGCCAACGATGCGGCCAATGTGCTGGCAGAGGCCGTCAGCGGCAGCCTGGAGGCCTTTGCGGAGGAAATGACCCGGCAGGCCCAGGCTCTGGGGGCGATGAACACCCATTTTGCCAACGCCAACGGACTGCCGGACAGCCAGCACTTCACCACAGCCTACGACATGGCCCTGATTACCGCCGCCGCCTTGAAGCAGGAGGGGCTGGCCACCTATTTCTCCACGGTGAATTACACCTTCCCCGCCACCAACCTCTCAGCGGCCCGGAGCTTTTCCAACAAGGACCGGCTGCTCCCCGGGGGGCAGTACTATTACGAAGGGGTGCTCATGGCCAAAACCGGCTGGACCTCCAGCGCCCAGGGCACCTTCGCCGCTGTGGTGAAGCAGGGGGACACCACCTTGGTGGCCATTACGTTGAAATCCCCCCATCTGGAGGACAAATACAAAGACACCCACAAGCTGATGGACTACGGCTTCACCCATTACTCCGCCGTAAAGGTCTCCGGCGAGCAGGTAACGGCCCAGCTTTCCCTGGGGGAATACACCCCGGTGAAGGGGCAGAAATTTACTTACCTCATCCCCACCGGCACCCTGTTCACGGACATCCGGTATTCCCTGTCGGAGGAGGTGGAGCTCTCCCCGGACAGCCCGCTGAACATCACCGTCCCGGTGTCCGCCACTCTTGGAGATACGGTTCTGCCGGGAATCGAAGTGAAACTGGAACGTCCCGCCCCGCCCCGGGAAGCCTACATTCTGGCGGAGCTGCTCAGCCCCCAGGGTATGGACCCGGAACAGGTGCAGGCCATTCTCAATGTCCTGCGGATCCCCGCCGCCGTGGTGGGTGTACTGCTGCTGATTTTCATCCTGCTCCTGTTCCGCCGCCAGATCCTGCGCTACCGCCGGAGGAAGCATCTGAAGGCCAGAATCCGGAGAATGAAAAAGAGGATGGAATAGCGGGCAGTGCCCGCGGCCAATGGCGCACCTGGCCGGGCAAATTCCCGCAGCACCACGATAAAACCGTAGTAGATTGTAAATCTTAAGGCAACACCGCATAATGGGGCAAGAGCTTTCGACGAGAGATTTTGCCCCAGGCGAAAGTTTGGAAAGTGCGGGAATACTGGATGTATTTCCCACTTTTCAAACTGCGCGGGTGGGGCAAAAGATCCGTCGAAGGCC
>JALFGI010000252.1 GCA_022777455.1 Clostridiales bacterium
ACCACTGCGGTAATCTGCTCCACCCGGGGCTCTGTGGTGGTTTCCACAAAGGGGAGCGATTCCTTGCCGCAGCCGCAAAGAAGAACCGCCAGCAGCAGCGCCATGGCGGTTTTAACAACCAATTTCAGGGGTTTTGTGCCTCCGTTATAACCTTTTTGTGGTAGTATATCACATCAGGAAAGAAAATACAACTTCCTTCTCCTTTTCAAACGATAATTTGGCGGGCAGATACAGCAGCGCCACTTGGCTCTCCCTTTGGGAGAGCTGTCAGCCGAACAGGCTGACTGAGAGGGTACCGCAGTAAGATAACGGCAGCTGAAATCACGCCATACTGGCCCTCTCAGTCTGCCCCAAAGGGGCAGCCAGCTCCCCCAGAGGGGGAGCCAAGGGGTGCGTCGGTTCCGGTCGCCAAATTACAATTTGTGGTGCTTCCATGGCGTAAAATCGGCGCAGCCGGGATTGGGCTGCGCCGAAATTCAATCTCTGCGAAGGGCCTGGATGGGGTTCAGGTTGGCTGCCTGGGTGGCGGGGAGCAGACCGAACACCACACCAATCAACGTGGAGAACGCCACGCTGATGCCGATGGCAGGAAGGCTGATGGCCACGGGAATCTCCATCATTCTGGAGATCAGCTCTGCCATGCCGATGCCGGTGGCCACACCAATGATGCCGCCCAGGCTGGTAAGCACGGCAGCCTCGGTGAGAAACTGCAGCAGAATCCGCCGTTTTTTCGCACCGATGGCTTTTTTCAGGCCGATTTCGGCGGTACGCTCCGTGACGGAGACCAGCATGATGTTCATCACACCGATGCCGCCCACCAGCAGGGAGATGCTGGCGATCCACACCAGCTGGGTGTTGGTGGCCTGGCTCATTTTCTGAAGCTGCTGAGCCTGCTCCAGCATATCCTGGCTCCGGTAATCAAAATCGGTGCTTTCGCCCACAATCTGGCGCTGGGTCAGAAGGTCCGCGGCGGTCTTGCCAACGGTAGTCATCACGTCGGTGCTCTCCACCCTGATGGCCACGTTTTGCGGCTCATCAAAGCGGTAAGCCACCGGCCACACAGCGTCGGGAAGGAACACCGTCCCGGAAGAATCCCCGGAATACATCCAGTAGTCGTTCATGGAAGTAATGGTGGGGGTGAACTCCTGGGACATGGCCGCCACACCGATGACGGTGAATACCTCCCCCTGAATTTCCAAGGTCTTGCCCACCGGGTTCTGTCCCAGAAACAGGCTGGAAACCGCATTTTCATCCACAATAGCCACCTTGCGGAAGCTTTCATAATCCGAATCCGCAAAGCCCCGGCCGGTGCGGATCTGATAGCCGTAGGTACCGAAATAGTTCCGGTCCACGCCGTACATGCCGCCGTTAAACTGGGTGTTCTGATAAAAGACATTTTCCGAATAGCTGCGGGAGTGGTACAGCGTCACCTTCTGGGCGCCTTCGATGGCCTCCAGCTCCCGGCGGGTATCCTCCGAAATGGGCCGCACGGCGGCGGGCACCTGATTCCAGGACAGATCGTAGGGATAGCCGCTTTGGTTCAGCTGCACGGTGACCACATTGTTGCCCGCACCGATGAGATTTTCCTTGATCTGCTCATTGGTTCCCTTAATGGTGGAGACAATGGTGATAATGGAGGCAATGCCGATGATGATGCCCAGCATGGTCAAAGCGCTGCGCAGCTTGTGGCTCCACACTCCCTGGAAGGCAAGGCGAATATTTTCAAACATACGCTCCCCTCCCCATCAATTGTAGAGGTCGCTCATGTCGCCCTCTTCCGCGGGGACCCCGGGCTTCACATTCTTGCCATAGGGGAAGGCCACCAGGTCCTCGGCGGTCAGGCCCGCCAGGATCTCGGTGTAGCTGCCCCCCAGGGACTTGCCGACAGTGACGGTACGCTCCTCCAGAAGACCATCCTGGCCCAGAACATACACAAAGCTTCTGCCCTGAATGGTACGCAGGAAGGGATTCTGCAGGTAGATGCCGCCCTGGGAAGCGGAGGAATACTGCACACTCACATAGCCGCCTTCCCGCAGATTCGCGTCTTCCTCCACAAACACCTTCATGGGATAGCTGGAGGCATTGGGATTGCTCATGCCGTCCATGCCGCCGGAGGAAGGAATATCCCCAACGGAGACCACGGTACCGGTGTAGCTGCCGCCGGACTCCCAATCCATGACGGTCACTTCCATACCGGCAAAAACGTTGTCCCGCTCCAGCTCGTTGACGGTGGCATCCACATAGTATCCGCCTCCGCCGGAGACCTTGATGATGGGCTGGGAATTCAGCTTGGCCTCTTCTTCCGTCAGCAGGGAGATGACCTTGCCGTCCTGCTCGGAATAGATGTTGCCGTCGCTGAGCTCCCGCTCCATGATTTTCAGCTCGGCCTGGGCCAGCTTCAGCTGGATGTCCAGGTCCTTGATTTTCTGTTCCTGCTCCTTCTTCATTTCCTGAATCTGGGAGTAGGTGTAGCCGCTGCCGATGTAGTCCACATCGGGTTCGGTTTCCTCCGGGGGCTCTGGGGGAAGGCTGATGTCCTCCACATTCCGGGCATCGAAGAAGGAGAAGCTGCCGTCGGACCTGACATGGACACCCAGCCAGACCAGCACATTCCCTCTCAGGTAATTATTCTCGGTGACCTTGAAAACCACATAGTAGGGGCGGCACCGTTTTTCCCCGGGTTTGGCAGGCTCCACATCCTCCTCAGGCTCCGTGGGTGCAGAGGGGGCCGTGGGATCGTAGACCTCACTGCCATCCAGGCGGATGTAATCCATGCAGATCCATCTTCCCCCACCAATACCGCACCAGATGACGTCATTTACATCGATCAATTCATATACCGCAACCTGCTGGCCGTTGGAAGCATAGTCCACCACGGGATAGGCCGTTCCCGGGCCGCTGCGGAGGCTGACCGCGGAATCACACACCACAATCCCATAGAAAATGACCGAAGGGTCGGCAGGAACGGTGGGTACCTCCGCAGAAGGTTCCGTAGGCGCTTCAGTGGGTACCTCCGCAGGTGCTTCCGTAGAGGGCTCTGTCGTCGCTTCCGTTGTTGCTTCCGTGGTCGCTTCTGTTGTCGCTTCTGTCGGCGTTTCCCAGGTTTCCGTCGGTTCATCAGAGAGGAATGCCGTAAACATAATCAGCGCTTCCTCTCCCGAAACGGAAGACTCCGTGGGCTCCCCGGAGGCGGAGGGATCGGGCACTTCCGCGGGATTGGAGGTTTCCGTGGGAGGCGTTTCTTCTGTTGGATTCGATCCTTCCGTGGAATCCGTCACTTCTGTGGAGTTGGTTGTCTCATCCGGCCCGCTGGGCTCCGTTTCCGGCTCTGTGGGTTCTTCTCCGGTCTCAGGCAGCAGCTCACCGATCTGCTCCTGCAAAAATTCCGTGGAAATGACCTTCCCCATGGGAATCCAGCAGATCATTGCCGCCTCCCGGGAAGAGCCGTCGTGGCCGTTCTCCCGGAACAGGGAATAGTCCCCGTTTCGGAACATCACCGTTGCCGGCACGGTAGGTTGGGTTTCCGGCTCCGTGGGCGGCGTCCTCATGGGCACCATCCAGCTGATGCGCTGCAGTTCTTTGTTTGCATCCTCCAGGTCCAGCTGGAGCTTCTGAATTTCCAGGTCCTTCCGCTCCAATTCCAGTTGGGACAGGGTGGTATCGAAAGACAGAAGCAAATCTCCCTTTTTCACTTCCTGGCCGTCCTCCACCAGAATCTGGGAAACGGTCTGGGTATCCGACAGGTAAACCGTTTGAATCTGATCCGTGGACACGGGGCCGTAGCTTTCCTGGGTATCCCCCCAGTATTCGGTCATGCCCACAAGGTCGAAGGGAAAAACCTTCACCGGCTGCACATTTCCCCCGCGCAAATACCGCCAGCCAAAAAAGCCGCCGGTTCCCACCACGGCCACAGCCAATAGGGTGATGACAAGTTTCTTAACCTTCCCCATGGGATTCTTTCCCTCCTTCCGTCAGCAATTCGCCATCGAGGATATGGTAGATTTTGTCCGCACATTCGGCAATGGCGGGCGCGTGGGTAATCATGATGATGGTCATGCCATCCTCGCTCAGCTTTCGGAAAATCTCCATGATCTGATTTCCCGCTTTGGTATCCAGGGCGCCGGTGGGCTCATCCGCCAGCAGCAGGGTGGGCTTTGTGACAATGGCCCGGGCAATGGCCACACGCTGGCATTGTCCGCCCGAAAGCTGGTTGGGCCGGAAATGAATCCGCTCCCCCAGGCCCACGGCGTTCAGGGCCTCCACCGCTCTGGCCCGCCGCTCCTTCAGGGGCACACCGGCATAGAGCAGGGGCAGGGCCACATTGTCCACCGCATCCAGCTTTGGCATCAGGTAAAAATTCTGAAACACAAAGCCGATGTATTTGTTGCGAATGTCCGCCAGGGCATTGTCACTGCTGTTTTTCAAATTCTTTCCGTTCAGCTCAAAGGTGCCGGAGGTGGGCACATCCAGGCAGCCAATCAGATTCATCAGCGTGGTCTTGCCGGAGCCGGAGGGGCCCATGATGGCCAGGTACTCCCCCTGCTCCACGGAAAGATTGATGTTTTTCAGCACCCGGACGGTCTGCTTGCCCTGGGCATAGTCCTTGCAGATGTCCGTCAGTTTCAGAATGGTCATTGGCTACCCCCGCCTTCCTGGCTTTGTCTGATGGTGGGAGCGCCCTGTAGGCATACCTCTTCATCCGGGAAAGCCACATAGTCGCTGTCCGAAAGGCCCGAGAGAATCTCATAGGCATCGGCCATTGGGTCGTAATTGCCCAGCTCCACGCCGCGCTTTTCCAGCTTGCCCTGGCCGTCATCCGCCCAGACAAAGCAGCTTCCGTCCTCGTCATAGCAGAGAAAAGCGCCGCTCAGGGTGACCCCTTCCAGCGAAACAGGCTCCTCCCCTGCCATGGACAGGTACAGATGCTGGCCCAGGATCAAACCTTCCATGCTGTCCAACTCCACATAGAAGGGGTACCGGCTGGAAGCGCTCATCTCATCGGAATCGGAGCTGACGTAATAGCCGTTGTTGTTCCCCTGGACAGGATTCTCGTAATCCACCAGGGTAACGGTGCCCATCCAGACTTCCTCCGGGTTCAGCCGGGATTCCATGCGCACGCGATCGCCCTCCATGATGGCGCCTCGCTGCATCTCATTGATCTGGCCCTTCACCCGGTAGGAGCCGGTTTGCTGGATGGAGATGTAAGCCTTGGGGTTTCCGTATTGATCGGTTCCCTCCTCGCTGATGGAGGTGATCCGGCCGGTAACCGGGGAAGTAACCAACGCATTCGCCAGCAGGTGCTCCGACTTCTGAATCTCGGACTGCTTGGTTTTCAGCTTCAGCTCCGCCTCCTTCAGATCGATCTGGTTGGTCTGAATCTGGAGGGTGTATTTCAGCTTGTCCGCCGAATAGGCCCGATCCCGGTCCTTTTCCAGCTGGGCAATCTGAAGGCCGTAATTTTCAATGGAGGAAGCCAGCTGCTCCAGCTCCAGCTTTTGCTTCTCCAGCGTCAGCTGCAGCTGTTCGGTATCGTAGGAAAAGAGCTTCTGTCCTTCGGTGACATCGTCCCCCTCCCGGACGTACAGGTTTTCCACCACCTTGTCGCTGTCTCTTTGAATCTCCGTCACACTTTCTGAAACCACGATCCCGCTGAACTTGTCCGACGGGGCAAGTCCTCCCATCTGGGACAGATCGGAAACCTTCTGCACAAACACCTGCTTCTCCTTCACAGCGCAGGACGTCAGCCCCAGCAGCAGGCAGATCGTCAGAAGCACGGCAGCAGCTTTTTTCATATGGAAATCCCTCCGTTAAAATCAACTCATCTTCCGCCCTATCATAATTCATCCCGATGTAAAAATCAACACCGCAGAGCTTAAGGATTCATTAAACCTGGATTAAGGAACCGGTTCACAGGAAGTTTACACCGATTTCTTTGGTGACCTCTTGTTTTTTCCTTCATTTTCCGTTATGATAAAGGCAGAAATAACACACCCTGTTATCACAGAGAGGAGAATGAACATGTCTGTACTGCATGTAGGAACCAGTAACTTCGACAGCATCGTGAAAGAGAGCAGCAAAACCGTCTTGGTAGATTTTTGGGCCAGTTGGTGCGGTCCCTGCCGGATGATCGCCCCGGTACTGGATGAGATCGCCGCAGAGCGCCCGGACATCAAGGTCTGCAAGGTGAATGTGGACGAAGAGCAGGAGCTGGCCATTTCTTATGGCGTGTCCAGCATCCCCACCCTGTTGGTGTTCAAAAACGGCCAGGTGGTAAATAAGTCCATCGGTGCCGTTCCCAAGGCAAAAATTCTGGAAATGCTGTAAGGCCCCCCCGATGCCGATTCCGGGATTTGTCTATCGGCTTTCGTAATCACTCCACCAAATTGTAATTTGGCGGGCAGATGCGGAAACGCCCCTTGGCTCTCCCCTTGGGAGAGCTGTCAGCCGAACAGGCTGACTGAGAGGGTACCGCAGTAAGGTAGTGGCAAATGCATTGCCCTCTCAGTCTGCCCCTTACGGGGCAGCCAGCTCCCCCATAGGGGGAGCCAAGGGGTGCGGCAATTCCGGTACGCCAAATTACAATTGATCAATTGTCCATACTCTCAATTCCTGATCATAATCCGCCTTTTGGGCAGTGAAAAATCCCCTGAAACAAAAGTTCCACCCGAAAAACGGGTGGGATTCTTTTTAGGGCAATACCGCATAATGGGGCAAGGAGATTCGGCGCGAGATTTTGACCCAAGCGAAAGTATGGAAAATGTGGGAATACTGGATGTATTTCCCATTTTTCATACTGCACGATTGGGGCAAAAGATCCGCCGAAGCCCGCCGCTCCCATTGTGCGGTGTTGCCTTAGGAAAGCTCCGGCAGCAGCCTGGTCTTTTCCGTCATCTTCCGGTAAATAATGGGGAATACCACAAACTCGGCAATGGCCGTAAGGATCCAGGAGATGGGATAGGAGGTATACAGGCACTCCGGGGTGTGCATGGCCGGAATCTGGAACACGGTGAAAATCCACAGCAGCCGGGAGCCGCAGATGCCCAAAACGGAAATCAGCATGGATATGGTGGAAGCACCCATGCCCCGCAGAGAACCCGCCGCGGCATCCAGCAGGCCATAGAGGAAATAGGGCATGGAGGTGAAGAACACCCGGGTCATGCCGATCTGAAGCGCCTCGGGGGAATCGGTGATGTAAATGCTCAGCAGGGGGCGGCGGAAGATGGTCAGCGCGCCGCCCACGATCAAACCGGCCAGGGAGGCATAGATCACGCACAGGCGGAAGATCTTTTTCACCCGGTCAAACTGCTGGGCGCCCACGTTCTGACCGATGTAATTCACCGCCGCCTGATGGAAGCCGTTCACCGTGGCAAAGCAGAAGCCCTCGATATTGGAAACAGCCGCATTGCCGGAAACCAGCACTTCACCGAAGGAGTTCATGGCGGACTGGATGATCACATTGGACAGAGAAAACGTGGAGCTCTGGATGCCTGCGGGCAGGCCGATGCGGAGAATCTTTTTCAACTGGGGCATGTAGATCCGCATCTTGCTGGGGTAAAAACGGATGTCATCCCTGCGGTGCATCAGCACCAGAACCACCGCCACGGCGGACAGGGCCTGGGAAATCACCGTGGCCAACGCAACGCCCGCCACGTTCATGTGGAACACCGCCACAAAAACCACATTCAAAATCACATTGACCACACCGGCGGCCATCAGGATCACCATAGGGCTCTGGGTGTCACCCGCCGCCCGCAGGATGGAGGTGCAGTAGTTGTACACCAGGGTAAAGGTGATGCCGCCGAAGTAGATGCGCATATAGACGCTGGACAGGGGCAGTACATTTTCCGGCGTGTCCATCCAGCGCAGAAAGGTGGGAGACCAGATCACGCCCACCACCGTAAGCACCACGCCGCCCACCAGCGCCGTGAGCAGAGCGGTATGCACCGTGCGGTGCACCGTTTCCGATTCCCGGCCGCCGATGGCATGGGCCACCGCAACGCCCGCTCCCACGGACAGGCCCATAAACAAATTGACGATCAAATTGGTGATTGCGCCTGTCACGCCCACTGCCGCCACGGAAACACTGCCGCAGAACCGCCCCACCACCACCAGATCGGCCGCGTTGAACAATAGCTGTAAATAGCTGGTGAGGATGATGGGGATGGTATACAGCAGAATGCTCCCGGCCAGGGGGCCGTGAAGCATATCCCTCTCTCTTTTTTTTATCACAGATCATTCACTTCCCATATTGAGACTCAGCGAAGAAATGATACTCCCCTTTTCATAAAAAGTCAAAGCACATTCCCGCTGATTTTTCGGATTGGTTTTTCGGTAATAATGCCCCCGATGGCCGGGGGCATTGGAAATCAGAATTTGCCGCTTCTTCCGGAATGGCTGCCGGAGGAATAATGGTGAGAACCGCCGGGGCCGTTGGAGGACTGGGTCTGTCGGGGGCTGCGGGTAACGGAGCGGTGCAGGAACATATCCGACCGACGGCGCAGATTCAGGCTGCCCTGAACCATATA
The DNA here is from genome assembly GCA_022777455.1 of Clostridiales bacterium. Next base: position 8,526 of record JALFGI010000252.1, read on the forward strand.
CTGGTTGGCATCCCGCTTCATCCCCGCCGAGTGCATGGGGGCGCAGGTGAAAATACCCACCAGCAGTGCCGCAATGGCGCCGGGGATCAGGGCAAACGCGGGAGAGGCCTTCTGCCCATCGGCGGAGCTGGCGTATCCCTGCCCAACGGGTTCGCCGTTTTGGGCCGCTTCCAGATATTCCTCGCAGGTGTTCAGATATTCACTGAAGCCGCTGTAGAAATCATCCCCCCGGAAATGGAGCAGAAAGCGGTTTTCCATCCAGTCCCGCCCGGCCTCGGTGAAAATGGTCTTGGCCCGTTTGCCGTTAAAGTCCAGGTCATAATCCCGTTCAGCCATGCTGAGCATCAGCATGACGCCGTCATGGTTACTGCCCCAGCCCAGGGCATTCTGGTCATAAAACCGGACGGCAAATTTTTCAATGGAGGAGACATTGGTATAGGCCTTGTAGTCATCCAGGGTGACGATGTACACGCCGAATTCATACTTTTCGCTGAGCGCTGCGGCCCGCTGCTCCAGGGCTGCCCGCTGGGCATCGGAGAAGAGCCCTGCATTGTCTGTGACGTAGTCCAGCTTGGCTTCCGTGGCAAAGGCGGTGACGGTGAGGCAGGCAATCAGCAGCAGTGCGGTGATGAAACTGAGAAAACGTCTGTTTTTCATGTCCGCACCCCCTTACAGCAGGAACAGCAGCGACAGCGCCGCCGCTGCGGCAAAGGCAACGCCGCAGTACAGCGCCAGCTTGCCCTTGTCGATGGGCAGATCGCCGATGAGCTTTCCGGTCTGGCCGTTCATGGCGAACAGGAAATTCTTCCCGTTCCACTGGGTGGAAAGCATCCACACCGGCAGCAGTGCGTATTTCACCTTGCCGGGGTGGACGGTTACGTCCCTCCGGGTGGTGATGCAGGAGGCATAGCCGACCACCGTATCCCGCAGGGCATCCTCGATGCTGGCGGTGCATCTGGCATTGGCCCGGCGGGCGCATTCCTCCTTGGACACATCGTACTGGTCCGCCAGGAAGCCGGGCAGATAAGACAGGGAGAAGGGCTTCAGCTCCTCAAACCGGTAGGGCTCGATGGCGTCCATATGGCCGTCAGGCATCTGGGAAGAACCGTCCACCGGCACATTCTCAAAATCCAGCGTTCCCGCCCGGTGCACCAGGAAATGATCCGTCTCGGTGATGTATTCCTTGGGGGTGGTATGGGTATGGACCCGGGTGGTTTTGAAGGTCATATCCGCGCTGACCTGGGCATCGTACAGCCAGAAGGGCACATAGACACCCTTGATCTCCTGAATGTGGTTTTCCGCCTTGAAGGCCTTGGGAAGCAGGGGTTTCCTCTTGTAATGGTTCGTCAGGGCAGCCACGGCGGCAGCTTTGTCCACCTTGAAGGGAATAATCACATCCGGCTTCTTGCTGCCGGAGAGCTTCCCGGGGATAATGGAGGGATTGCCGCAATAGGGGCAGGCAGTGGCGGCAGTGGTCTCGTCGCAGACCAGCTCCGCGCCGCAGGAGGGGCAGTTGTAGGCGTGGAGGTTTTCTCCCTCCTCACCCCAGTCCTCTCCGGCGGAATCCATGTCCCACTGGGCCTGATTGACGTGTTCCTCCGCCTCGTATTCCTCTGCCTCCCGGGCAGCGTCTTCCGCATGGGCATTCTTTTCGGCGAACATGTGCTCAATGTCCTCCACCGAGAAGCGGCTGCCGCAGTAATCGCACTCCAGCATCCCGGATTCACTGCCGAAATGCAGCGGGCCGGTACAGGAGGGGCATTGGTAATTGGTGATTTCACTGGCCATTTCTGGAGGCTCCTTTCATAGATTCCGGCAATGCGGTGCCGTACCGGAGTACAGCGCCGCAATTCGGAACGATCATCAGATAACGATGTCCTCGTCGCCGAATTTGTCGCCGCACTCCGGGCAGAATCTGGGAGGATTCTTGGGATCCTCAGGGACCCAGCCGCACTTGTCGCACCGGTACTGGGGAACTCCGGCAGGCTTCCGGGCGCCGCATTCCGGGCAGAATTTGCCTTGGTTCACCGCACCGCAGGCGCACTTCCAGCCGGCAGCAGGTTCCGGCTTCTTCGCGCCGCACTCGGTGCAGAATTTTCCGGTGGCCATGGCGCCGCAGCTGCACTTCCAGCCATTTGCTGCGGGAGCGGGCGCCGCCTGCTGTTGGGCTTGCTGCTGCCCCATCTGGAACAGCTGGGCCGCATTGGTGCCGCCGCCCATGCCCTGGGCCATGCCCATGCCCATAAAGCCGGTCATGGCACCGGCGGAATTGCCGGCAGCGGTCTTCATGGCATCGCCCCGGGCCATCACATCGTAGGCCGCGGCCATGTTGGGATTGGAGTAGACAGCGGTACGCTGCATGTCCTTGAGCATCTTCTCATCTTCCTCGGAGGCCTTCACACTGGAAACGCCGAAGGAGACGATTTCGATGCCCCGCAGGTTGCGCCATTTATTGGACAGCACCTCATTCAGCGCATCGGCCAACTCCATGGTGTGGCCGGGGAGGCTGCTGTAGCGGATGCCCATGTCGGAAATCTTTGCAAAAGCGGGCTGCAGGGCGGTGAGCAGTTCCGTCTTCATCTGGCCTTCCAGCCGGTCCCGGGTGTAGGCGCCGGTGAAATTGCCGCACACATTGGTGTAGAACAGCAGGGGGTCGCAGATGTGGAAGCTGTACTCGCCGAAGCAACGGATGGAAATCTCCCAATCCAGATTGATGTTCCGGTCCACCACCCGGAAGGGCACGGGGCTGGGGGTGCCATACTTGTTGCCTACCAGCTCTTTCAGGTTAAAATAGTAGACCCTCTGATCCTTGGGGGTTTCGCCGCCGAAGGTGAAGCGTTTTCCCACGCTGCGGAAGGTCTCCATAATACTCTGGCCCAGATCGCCGGAGAAAATGGTGGGCTCTGTGGAGGCATCATAGGTGAACTCGCCTGGTTCCGCAGAGAATTCCACCACCCTGCCCTGATCCACGATCATCATACACTGTCCGTCGGCAACGGCAATCACGCTGCCGTTGGTAATCAGATTGTCAGAACCTCTTCTGTTGGAAGAACGGCCGGAAACCCGCTTCTGGCCCTGGATGCCCAGGACATTTTCGGGAATGGCATCACAATAAAAATACTCCTTCCACTGGTCGGCCAGAACGCCGCCTGCGGAACCTACCAGCGCTTTGATAAGACCCATAATCGTTACACTCCTTTTTCAGTTGAATCATTCATGTATCCCTTCGCAAACCGGACGGTACATTCTCTGCTTGTATATTACAAAATTCAGGAATAAAAAGCAATAGGAAAACAACGTTTTCATTCCGTCACGGACAGCATCTGCCCGATTATTTCCGCAATGTTGCTCAATCCCTGCTCATCTTCCCGGGTAAAGCGGCCGAATTTGGGGCTGTCGATGTCCAGCACACCCCAGATTTCTCCCCGGCAGTACACCGGCAGCACGATCTCCGAATTGGAAGCGCCGTCGCAGGCGATATGCCCCGGGAAATCGTGGACATCCTCCACCCGCTGCACCTTGTTTTCCGCCACTGCCGTGCCGCATACACCCTTTCCCACGGGAATGCGAATGCAGGCTGGTTTTCCCTGGAAGGGGCCAAGCACCAGGCAGCCGTCATTCCTCTCATAAAAGCCCACCCAGTTGATTTCCGGCAGCTCCTGCCACAGCAGGGCGGAAGCATTGGCCAGATTGGCCGTCCGGTAAGGTACGCCATCCAGCAGCGAAGCAAGCATGGCGGACAGATTTTCATAATTGACGTTCATTTCCATTCCTCTTTTCCGGAAAAAGTCTTTCCCCTATTTTACCCCAATTTGGCCTTTTACGCAACCAGCATTTGACAAACAGTCCATCGTCTTCCTGATTTTTCGACTTTTTCAGCGGTTACAATCCCTCAACTGCGGCATAGTAATGATGCAGGAAATGGAGGGCTGAACATGAGACGAATGGTAATTTCTGCCGCGCTGGCAGTTATTTTGATGGCATTTTTCCCCACCCTATCCCTGGCAGAGCCGCTGCTGGTGCCGGTGGGACAAACCGTGGGGCTGCAGCTGCGGGACAATACCGTAACCATTGCCGCCTTTGACGACGCGCTGGGAACCCAGGCCAAAAACGCCGGACTGAAAATCGGAGATAGGATTGTAAAAGTCAACGGTAAAAATGTGCATAACACCGAGGAGATTCGCAGCATTCTGGATTCCTCCGGGGACATCGCCACCTTGCTCATCCGCCGGGGCAGCAAGGAAATGGAAATTCCCGTGGCCATCACCCCCACGGACACCGGGGCCAAGCTGGGAGTCTATTTGAAGCAGGGCATCACCGGCATCGGCACCGTCACCTGGTACAACCCTGCCACCGGTCAGTTCGGGGCTCTGGGACACGGGGTCAACGGCAGCAGCGGGGTGCTGCTGAAAATGGCCCAGGGCACCACCTATCCCGCCCAGGTGCAGTCCGTCACCAAGGGAAAAAGCGGCCGCCCCGGCCAGCTCAAGGGCAACTGCGACGATACCGATGCCTGCGGCGAGCTGCTGCGCAACACCCCCCAGGGTGTTTTCGGAAAATCCCGCCAGGGTTGGCTGGGGGAGCCCATTCCCATCGCCAAAGCAGAGCAGGTGCACCCGGGACAAGCCTCCATCCGCTCCACCGTCAACGGCTGCACCACGGGAGACTATTCTGTGGAGATTTTAAAGGTCTATTCTCCCGACCGGGCCGACGGCCGGAATCTGCTGCTGAAAATCACCGACCCCACCCTGCTGGAAGCCACCGGCGGCATCGTCCAGGGCATGAGCGGCTCCCCCATCATCCAGGACGGCAGGCTGGTGGGCGCGGTGACCCATGTGCTGGTCAATGACCCCACCGTGGGGTATGGCATTTATATTCAGAATATGCTGGATGCGGCGGCGTAAGGAAATTGCGGGACAGACCGGATTCTTGTTGACGGAGTAGCTGAATTCTGATATAATTAGATTAGAATTTGACTATCAGGAGGAATGACTATGAATATTCGACCTTCCGCCGCCATTCGTCAGAATTACAATGAAATCGCCGATCTGTGCCGCAGAACCCAGGAGCCTGTTTATCTCACCAAAAATGGCGAGGGTGACTTGGTCATTATGGACATTGAGAGCTTTACCCGCCGGGAGAAGATGCTGAAGCTGCGGGAGAACCTCCTTGCTGTGGAAGAGGATCGGGCCATGGGCCGCCGGGGCTGCACCATCGACGAGCTGGACCGTTTTTTGGGTAGCGTTCTGGACGAGGGATAACCGATGAAATACAAAGTGATCATCTCTGACAGAGCCAGGGAAAGCTTTGGGCTGCACCTGCGCTTTCTGGCCCAGGTCAGCAAACCGGCGGCTATCAAACTGAAACAGCGGTTTCTGGCGGAAATGCGCTCCCTGCAGGAAATGCCCCAGCGTTATCCCTTCTTCAATGAGGATTATATTCCGGTAAACAAGTATCACAAGCTGTATGTAGAGAATTGGTATCTTGTACTGTACCAAATTAAAGATGACACAGTATATGTGGATTGGATTGTGGATTGCAGGCAGGACTATCAGTGGCTGCTGAGATAGCAGAATTGTCTCAACACATTATTGAAAACATCCAAATTCTGTAGGCACTATCACCTAACCCATGTACTGGTGAATGACCCCATTGTGGGGTATGGAATTTATTTTCAAAATATGCCGGGTACGGCTGGATCGTTTCATGGGGAGGCATAGTCTGCCCATATTTCCATTGACAGGAGGTAATAATTCGTATAGAATTAAGGCAGAATAAATTACCAGGAGGCCGATGATATGGAAATCCGTTCTGCAACTGCTTTGCGTAATGATTATGATGGAATGGTACGCCTGTCGAAAGAAAAGCAAACCCCTATTTTTCTGACCCGTAATGGCGACGGAGAAATGGTATTTTTGCCCATTGAGCTCTGGGAAAAGCGGGAAGCGGAACTGAATTTGCTGGAAGAAATGCTCCGGCGGGAACGGAGTATGCTTGCCGGAAGCCGTACTGCTTCTATGGATCAGATGGCAGCTATGACGGAGGAAATCCTGCGTGAAGATTGAATGGCTGTTTGAAGCCCAGAATGAATATCGGGATTATCTGCTCTACTATCGCAACAAACTAGGCATCAAATATGCCAGAAATTTCTCGGAGAAAATACTCGCTGCTGTTGGACAATTGGAGCAGTTCCCGGAAATCGGTGTGCTGCGGCAGGATACGCTGATGGGAAAGCATGGTTTTCGCGCCTTATTTGTGGAGCAATATGTGTGCATTTACCGGATCGAAGAAAACACGGTATATCTCTATCACATTGCTGATGCCCGGAAAAATTATATTTATCATATCTTTGGCGTGGAATAAATGACCGTTGTGTTGCCCCGAGTGACAATCACCTGTGAGCGGCAGTCCGATTATCCAGGATAGCAAGCTTATCGGGGCTGTGACTCATGTGCTGGTGAATGACCTCACCGTGGGGTATGGATTTTTATTCAAAATATGCTGGACGCGGCGGCACAAAATATGGCAGGAGCGTTTCCCCTTGCCACGACAGGATGAAAATGGAAAAAGAGGCGGCTGTGATGGTTGAAAAGGATGATTGGCGTTTGATTGCCGGGCCTATGTGCGGCAATGAAGAAAAACTGAAGCATATTCCGCTCTATTCCATTCCGTTCCAGCCGCTTTCTCCGCGATGGGATCATGAGCACTGTGCGTTCTGTTGGGCAAGATACTGTCTTTGCGAAGGGTGCTTACGGGAAGGTTACTGCACACGCACTCAAAACGAGCAGGGCGCCCTGTGGAGTTGCCCCGGGTGCTATGAAGATTTTAAGGAACTATTCGGCTGGACAGTGGGCAAGTAAATGCGCAAGGGAGAGAATGAAATGAAAAAAGTGGTCGGCAAAATCCTGTTATTGATCGGCGGATTTTTATGCGTGGTCTGTACCTTATGCACGCCCCTGGCATTTACCGGGGACGACAATACATTTGGTGAGCGTATCATACTGCTGTTCCTATTTCTCGGCATGGCGGCCTTCAACGGTTTGATTTGCTGGCTGGGTTTCAGGCTCCAGGCAGGAAAACGAACAAACACCGGGAATAAAGCAACCGGAGCAGCGGAAAAACAGAAAACATCCGGGAAATGGATGACCTCTCAGCTCCCGGCTCTGTACTTACAGTCGGAGAAAAAGAGCGATCGTGATGACTATCTGGAGCGTCTGACAAGCCTTGGTTTCACGGAGCGAGACGCGAAAAAGCTGTTTGATTTTGAGGCCGATATCATCCGAAAATTCCCGAAACAATATCTGTTGGATTCCAAGTTTACGAACATGTGGTTTTTCAGTCTGAAACAGCCATTCTTCCAGCAGTATCCGAAAACGAAGGAGGATATTCTGAAAGAACGATTTTTGACTGTAAGCGAGCTGTGCAAAATCATCGACGAAGCGGAATGGCATTTCTGGAACAGCCACGAAAAAGCGCTTCCTGACGGCGTATGGTCAGAAATCTGTGCGTGGCGTTTGAAAGGCCCCGGAGCAGAATTTGCAATCCGGTATTTTAAGATGATCGAAGAAGTAACGGGTATTCCGGAAGAAAGTCTGGCAAAACTATCATCAGAACAGGGGAAACATTTAAGTCAGTACAAATGGCGTTAACAGATTGTCCCCCATGACAATCACGCGTGACCGGCAGTCCCACCGTCCGGGCGGCAGGTGCATCGATGACATACCGAATGCAGCAGCTGAAAGGAGGTGAACAAAATGGATTCCGGCAACGTCCCCATTGGCTTCGGCCTGGCCCTGGCCATGAACGAGCCCGCAATGAA
>JALFGI010000282.1 GCA_022777455.1 Clostridiales bacterium
GTCGCCGGAGTGGACGCCGGTGCGCTCCACCAGCTCCATAATGCCGGGGAGGAACACCTGCTCCCCGTCGCACACCGCATCCACCTCCACCTCCCGGCCCACCACATACTTGTCGATGAGCACGGGCTTCTTCTCGTCGATTTCCACGGCGTTTTTCAGGTAACGGCGGAGCATCTCCTCCTTGGCTACGATCTCCATGGCCCGGCCGCCCAGCACGAAGCTGGGCCGCACCAGCACGGGATACCCGATGGCTTCTGCGGCAGCCACGCCCTCTTCAATATTGGTGACGGCCTGACCCTTGGGGTTGGGGATGTTCAGGGACTTGATCACGGCGTCGAAGGCATCCCGGTTCTCCGCCTTCTCGATGGCATCACAGTCCGTGCCGATGATCTTCACCCCCCGGTCGGCAAGACCCTGGGCCAGATTCACCGCCGTCTGGCCGCCCAGAGTGGCGATGACGCCCTCGGGCTGCTCCAGGTGGATGATGTTCATCACGTCCTCCACGGTCAGAGGCTCGAAGTACAGCTTGTCCGCGGTGGTGTAGTCGGTGGACACGGTTTCCGGGTTGTTGTTGATGACGATGGCCTCGTAGCCCAGAGAGCGGATGGTGTGGACGGCGTGGACGGTGGAATAGTCGAATTCCACGCCCTGGCCGATGCGGATGGGGCCGGAGCCCAGGACGATGATCTTCTTTCGGTCCGTGACCACACTCTCGTTCTCCTGGGCGTAGGTGGAATAGAAATAGGGGACGTAGCTTTCAAACTCGCTGGCGCAGGTGTCGATCATTTTGTACACCGGGAACAGCCCCGCCATGGTGCGCAGCTGGTACACCGCGAATTCCTCGGTTTTCCACAGCTCCGCCACATAGGCGTCGGAGAAGCCCAGGCGCTTGGCTTCCTTCAGATACTCGAGACTGCCCCGGTTTGCCTCCAGTTCCTTTTCAAAATCCACGATTTTCTTGATCTTGTCCAGGAAAAACATGTCGATCTGGGTGATGTCGCAGATCAGGGAGGCATCCACCCCCAGCCACATCAGCTGGGAGATGGCGTAAATCCGGTCGTCGGTGCCCTCTTTGATGTAGTCCAGCAGCTCCTCCACCGTCATGTGCTGGGAGTCGAACTTGGCCATGTGCAGGTGGTTCTTGCTGTCCTCCAGGGAGCGGACGGCTTTCAAAAGGCTTTCCTCAAAGCTCCGGCCCACGCTCATCACCTCGCCGGTGGCCTTCATCTGGGTGGAGAGCTGGTTCTGGGCGGCGGGGAATTTGTCGAAGGGAAAACGGGGCATTTTGGTCACCACATAGTCCAGGCTGGGCTCGAAGCAGGCGGGGGTGTTGGCCAGCTGGATTTCATCCAGGTTCATGCCCACGGCGATTTTGGCGGACACACGGGCAATGGGGTAGCCGGAGGCCTTGGAGGCCAGGGCGGAGGAACGGGACACCCGGGGGTTGACCTCGATGACGTAGTAGCGGAAGGAGTGGGGGTCCAGGGCAAACTGCACGTTGCAGCCGCCCTTCACGTTCAGCGCCCGGATGATCCGCAGGGCGGCATCCCGGAGCATGTGGTATTCCTTGTTGGTCAAGGTCTGGCTGGGGGCCACCACGATGGAGTCGCCGGTGTGGATGCCCACGGGGTCCAGGTTCTCCATGTTGCACACGGTGATGGCGGTGTCAGCCCCATCCCGGATGACCTCGTACTCAATTTCCTTGTAGCCCTTGATGCTTTTCTCCACCAGCACCTGATGCACGGGGGAGAGGGCCAGGGCGTTTTTCATCATTTCCCGGAGTTCACCCTCGTCGTAGGCGAAGCCGCCGCCGGTGCCTCCCAGGGTAAAGGCGGGGCGCAGGATCACGGGATAGCCGATCGCCTCTGCCGCGGCCACCGCCTCCTCGATGGTGTAGGTGATCTGGCTGGGCACCACCGGCTCGCCGATGGACTGGCACAGCTCCTTAAACAGCTCCCGGTCCTCGGCCCGCTCGATGCTGTCGGCGTCGGTGCCCAGAAGTTCGATTTCGCATTCCTCCAGCACGCCCTTTTTGGCCAGCTGCATGGCCAGGTTCAGGCCCGTCTGGCCGCCGATGCCGGGGACGATGGCGTCCGGCCGCTCAAACCGGCAGATTCGGGCCAGGTATTCCAGGGTCAGGGGCTCCATATACACCTTGTCCGCCACGGAGGTATCGGTCATGATGGTGGCGGGGTTGGAGTTGGCCAGGATGACCTCGTACCCCTCCTCCTTCAGCGCCAGGCAGGCCTGGGTGCCGGCATAGTCGAATTCCGCCGCCTGGCCGATGACGATGGGGCCGGAACCGATGACCAGAACCTTCTTAATATCTGTTCTTTTGGGCATGGCCTTTCGCCTCCTTCATATATTCCACGAAATGTTCAAACAGGTACTGGCTGTCCTGGGGGCCGGGGGCGCTCTCCGGATGGTACTGCACGCTGAACACCCGATCTTGTTTGCATTCCGCCCCTTCCACGGTGTTATCCAGCAGATTCATATGGGTGATTTCCAGCCGGCTTCCCGCGAGGCTTTCGGGGATGACGGCGTAGCTGTGGTTCTGGGAGGTCATTTCGATTTTGCCGGTTTTCAGATTCTTCACCGGATGGTTGCCCCCCCGGTGGCCGAATTTCAGCTTGTAGGTCCTGCCGCCGTAGGCCAGGGAGAGGATCTGGTGGCCCAGGCAGATGCCGAAGATGGGCAGCTTGCCGATGAGCTCCCGCACCGTGGCGGTGACCTCCGGCACGTCCTCCGGGTCCCCGGGGCCGTTGGACAGGAACACCCCGTCGGGCTTCATAAAGAGAATCTCCTCCGCGCTGGTGTCGAAGGGGACGATGGTCACGTTGCAGCCCCAGCGGTTCAGGCTGCGGATGATGTTCAGCTTGATGCCGCAGTCAATGGCCACTACATGGTATTTGGCATCGGCGGTGCGGGAGTACCAGCGCTTGCGGCAGCTGACCCGGCGCACGGCGTCGTGGGGCACGGGGGTGGCGGCAATGGTGGCCAGGGCTTCGTCCACCGTGGTTTCCGGGGATGTGATCAGCACTCTCCGGCTGCCCAGGTCCCGGATGCTCCGGGCCAGCTTGCGGGTATCCACCCCGGAAATGCCGGGGATATTGTCCTCCTCCAGCAGCTCCGAAAGGGCCTTGACGCACCGGAAATTGGAGGGGTTGTCGTTGTAGTCGTAAACCACCAGGCCGCCGATGCCGGGAATTTTGCACTCGTAATCCTCTTCGCAGATGCCGTAGTTGCCGATAAGGGGATAGGTCATCACCACCATCTGGTCGGTGTAGGAAAGGTCGGAGACGATCTCCTGATAACCTGCCATGGAGGTGTTGAACACGATCTCGCACACCCGGTCCTCCCGGCCGCCGAAGCCGTAGCCGTAGTACTCGCTGCCGTCCTCCAAAACGATTTTTCGGTCGAACTGTCTCATGATAGCGCCTCGCTTCCACAAAAGAATAAGGAAAAACAAGGGCACTCATCTGCAAAGGGTAGACTATCCCCCTGTGCACACGAGCGCCCTTGCTCAATTCGTGATTATACCATGGCGCTATTTATTTGTCAATTTGAAAAACCCCACAAGAATCAGCGGGGAGAGAGGGAAGATATGAGATATAAGATATAAGATATAAGATATCCTAATTGGGAACCGGTTCATCCTTTTATAATCTGCAATACGGAA
>JALFGI010000285.1 GCA_022777455.1 Clostridiales bacterium
CCCACTGAAAGGCAGGTTCCTCACGCGTTACTCACCCGTTCGCCACTAAGTTAAGTCCCGAAGGGCTTAACTCCGTTCGACTTGCATGTGTTAGGCACGCCGCCAGCGTTCGTCCTGAGCCAGGATCAAACTCTCAAAAAATTGTATCTAAAGCACTCTTCGTGCCTCAAATCAGTTTTTTGAATAATTTGCTTCTAGCAATATTACTCAAGAATTTTCGTTGGCTGTTTTTTCGCTTACGCTTAAACAATCCATTAATTGTCCAAGGTGTTCTAGTTTGTCTTTACGTTATTCAATTTACAAGGTACAGAGTCGCTTGAGCTTTCGCTCAAAGCTTAGACATCTTATCACGAGAAACGCTTTTTGTCAAGAACTTTTTTAAAAATTCTTTAAATTTCTGTGTCGGTGTCCTTGCTGCAACCCGCTCTCGCGGACAGCTTTGACATATTACCACCTCCTCTCCCTTTTGTCAAGCTCTTTTTTCCTTTTTCTTCATATTTTCTTTTAATCCCCAAATCATCGGCAAAACCGCCCATAATACTAAGACCAACAGGACATATATTTCCGGCTGAAGTTCGCCTCCTACAGCGTATAATCCATAGGATCCTATCCCCGCTGCCCAGACGGGCCAGTCTTCTCTCCCTTCTTTCTCTTCTCTCTTAATTCCTTCCAACAGAAAACAGAGCAGCGAGAAATTCCCAACGGTAATCGCGCAGGCCGCAAGGCTCTCCATGTGTTCCATAACTCCCCCAATTGAAACACCCCGGCTGTATTCATAAATCGTCGCGGCTCCTCCCGTCAGAAGTGCGGCCAGAAGTGCCACCGCTCCAACCGGATTGAATGTCCACGTTCCATTTTTTTGCGCCAACAGAGGAAACAAAAGTACTGCCGCAAGCCGCATATCCGGCAGCTGCGCAGCCGGCTGAAGATGATCCGGCTTTATTTGAGGAATCCCCAGCAATGCCAAAGCAGCGAGAATCAGGTACAGCCCATAGCGCAGCACGGTGGATGCAATCTTTGCTCTTCCCCTGCAAACGGCATAAATTGCCAGAATCATCAGCGCCCCCGGAACCACATAGGAAGACTTTTCCCCCGGCCAGCAGTTATGCGTCCAGCTCAGTGACCAGGCCAGCAGGAAAACAATAGCGATGCATCGCATCGGATACAGCCATTTCCATTCCGGTTCCGGTTGGGCACTTATCCAGGTGCACAAAAGAAATGCGGCCAGCGCAACCATCAAGGTGGGGAGCCAGTTTTTCCCCATAGCCGCTTCTGCTGCAGGAACCGCAAGTGCCATGATCTGAAACGGCAGCTCTACATTCTCATTTTTCAAGGAAATAACGCTCCTCTGAATAGATCAGCATTTGCAGCGGGGTGGATTCATCCACATCCGACAGCCTATGGCTTGGAGTATGCGTATTCAGGTATTCCGGCGCGGTTTCCGGATTCAACTCCGATTTCGCAGCACAGACAGTCACCCCGGGACGCAGCAGCTGCTTCAATTGAGGAATCAGAAATTGGGTTTCTTTTGTCAGAATCAGATTTTCCACCGTATCCAGGAACAGATGCCCCGGCGTTGTATCCTCCAGATTCCGCAGCGCCGCATCCAGCGTCTCTCCCTCTCCCGAATCCAACGTATCTGTGAGTAACTGAATGTTTTTCCCTTGGCTGCGGATCACCAGCAGCGACACCGGATGCAGCTCTCCCAGTTCTGTTCCGGATGATGGCAGCGCCGTGAACGCCAGCAGTGCCAGAAGCATAACGGTCCATTTTTTCATCGCTGTCTTCTCCTGTCCTGGGGGTGCATCCGCTCTTTTCGGAAGACGTTCTCTTTCATCCTTCGGCGCAGAATTCCGTTGTTCCGATTGCTTTGGAAGGGAGCCAAATAAGGTACATCCAGGCTGCTCAGTCCGCTTAAGTGAATGGAAAGTCCAATCAACCCCAGCGTGACACCAAAAAGTCCCGCTACAGCTCCCAGAATCCCCAACCCGAAACGCCAGACCCGGACAGCTTCCGCCAAATCCCGGTTGGGTAGCACAAAGCCGCAGATGCCCGCAATGCTCACCACAATCAGAGCTGCCGGAGAAATCAGCCCTGCCTCCACCGCCGCCGTACCAACCACAATGCCTCCCACAGTGGAAACGGACTGCCCCACCGCCTGGGGAAGGTGGATTCCGGTTTCCTGCAAGAGTTCAAAGGCAATCAGCAGTCCCAGCACTTCCAGCGCTGAAGGAAAGGGCACACTCTTCTTGCTTTCAATCATAGAACGAAGCAGCGCCAGCGGAATCATCTGTTGATGAAACACCGCCAAAGCAATATAGAATCCCGGCAGCAGCAGGCTGACCAGAAGCGCGCAATAGCGGAGCACACGAACACAGGAAGCGGAAACATAGTCCCGGCTCAGGTCCTCCGTGCTTTCCATCAAGCATTCCAGATCCACCGGGGCCAGATATCCCAGCGGCAAGCCATCCACCAGCAGTCCCACCCGACCGTCCAACAGTCCCAGACAGAAGGTATCCGCCCGTTCGGTGTATTGCAGCAAAGGGAATGCAGTAGCCCGGGACCCGGTGACGTATTCCTCCACCGCACCGGGCGTGAGAAAGCCATCCACATCAATGGAATCCAGGCGGGTTTTCATCCGCTGCACCAATTCCGGAGCAGTGATACCGTCAATCCAGGCAACCGTCACGTTGGTCAGGCTGCGGCGCCCCACCTTTGTCTCGTCCAAACGCAGTGCCGGAGTACGCAGGTGACGGCGGATCAGACTGGTGTTGGTGCGGATGGTTTCCACCAGACCGTCCTTGGCCCCTTTGACAGTATTTTCCACCTCCGGCGAAGACGGACCCCGCTTCTCTCCGGTTTTAACCTCGAAAGCGATTGCCCCGGTGCCAGGAAACAGCACCACGCAAAAACCATTGACCAGCTTCAGGGCCACGTCATCCAAATCCTTGCAGGGCTCCGCCACACTGTTGTATACACCGCCCCGAAGGGCATTTTCATAAAGTTGCTCCATACTCTCACCCACAAGATGCTGGGCAAGGGGTTTGAACACATATTCCGAGGTATCTCCCCCGGAGGTCAGTCCGTCGATGGCATAGGCATACAGGGTAAATCCGCAGCAGGAAAGCTCCCGGGCCATAAAGTCCCCCGCGTTTCCAAACAGGGCCCGGATATCCGGATCAGCAAACGGTTTCGGCATGGGTGCTCCTTTCGGCGGAATTTTTGGGGAATCCGTGTTACCCCTCCATTATCCCCCGAATTTCACTGCGCTATACGGAAAGGATTGCTTTTTCTTTTATAAAATGGTATAGTACAATATTATTTGAATCCGGAGGCAACGTCATGAGCAGTATCGGAAAAATCGAGAAAAAGGTTGGCAGCCGGTTCCTGAGTTACTATGAACTGGAAGCTGTTCACCGGGATGGGAGTGTTTCTCCCTATTATATGGTCTCCCGGAACTCCGATCCCAGCACTTTGAAGGCAGTAACCCAGAAGAATTCGCCTGACGGGGTGGTGATATACAGCCTGTATCAGGACAAGGTGGTGCTGATCCGACAGTACCGCTATCCCGCCGGTAGATTCGTCTATGAATTACCAGCCGGACTGGTGGAACCAGGGGAGGATATGGAACAGGCTGCCATCCGGGAAATGTTTGAGGAAACCGGGCTGACCCTGCACCCCATTCCCAGTGGAAGCTACGGGCGTCCCTTCTTCACCACCGTGGGTATGACCGACGAGAGCTGCGGCACCGTATTCGGCCGGTGCGAAGGACAGCCCACCAACTGCCATCAGGAGACCTCGGAGGAAATTCAGGTTGTTCTGGCAGACAAAGAAGAATGCCGCCGTATTTTGAAGGAAGAAAATGTGGCCATCATGTGCGCTTACATGCTGATGCACTTTATCGCCAGCGAAGGTGACCCCTTCCGGTTTTTACAATCCAACTGAGGTATCAAAATGTCAAGTATCATTGCTGCCATTTCCACAGGCCGTCAGGTCTGTGCCATTGGCATTATCCGCATGTCCGGTGACGGATGTATCACCGTGGCCGAAAAAGTATTCACCCCCCAGGGTGCTCCCCTCTCCCAGGTGCCCAACCGCAAGCTGGTGATGGGCACTTTGCACGACAGCCAGGGCCGGGTGATTGACCAGTGCATGGCCGTGTGCAGTCGTGCTCCCCACAGCTACACCGGGGAGGACACCGTTGAATTCCACTGTCACGGCTCTCCCGCTGCGCTGGCTGCGGGACTGGACTCCCTTTACCGCGCCGGAGCCCGCCCCGCCCAGCGGGGAGAATTCACCAAGCGTGCTTTTCTGAACGGAAAGCTGGATCTGACTCAGGCGGAAGCCGTCATTGATCTGATCGAAGCGGATACCGCCGACGCCGCTGCCAACGCTGCCGGTCAGGTGGGGGGCGTGCTGCAAAAGAAGCTGGCTCCCATCTACGATGCCCTCACCGACCTGTGCAGCCATTTCCATGCGGTGCTGGACTATCCCGACGAGGACATTGAGGATTTCGGGCTGCAAAATTACGCCGCCACCCTTCGTTCCGCTGCCAAAGAGCTGTACCAAATCCTGAACACCTATGGGCAGGGACGAATTCTCCGCCAGGGTGTCACCACTGCCATTGTCGGGAAGCCCAATGTGGGAAAATCCAGCCTGCTCAATGCCCTGGCGGGATTTGAACGGGCCATTGTCACAGACATCCCCGGCACCACCCGGGATACCGTGGAGGAATCGGTGATGGTGGGTTCCGCCCGGCTTCGGCTTATCGACACCGCCGGCATCCGGGAAACCGACGATGCCGTGGAGGCCCTGGGGGTGGAACGCTCCAAGAAGGCCGTGGAAGAAGCAGATTTGACCATTTTTGTTTGCGACGGCTCCCAGCCGCTGGACGAAGAGGACCGGCAGATCATTGATCTTTGTCTGGACATCCCTGCCATTGCCCTGATCAACAAATCCGACCTGGGCAATGCAGTTCAGCCCAGTGATCTTCCCTTTGTCACCGTCATCGAAACCTCCCTCGCAACCGGGGAAGGCCTGGATAAGCTGGCAGATGTGCTGGATGAACAGTTTGCGGGAGATCAGCCCTGTGACGGCTCCATTCTCACCAACCCCCGGCAGTTTGACGCCTGTCGCCGGGCTTATGAAGCCATGCTGCAAAGCTTGCAGGGGCTGAAGCTGGGCCAAACGCCGGACGCCGTGCTCACGGACATCGAAGCCGCTATGGAAGCAATGGGAGAAGTCACCGGTGCAACGGTTCGGGAAGACATCACCGCCAGAATTTTTGAACGGTTCTGTGTGGGAAAATAAACGAAAAAGAGGCAGCAAATGATATATCTCGATAATTCCGCCACCACCAAGCCCTGCATTCAGGCGGTGGAGGCCATGACCAAAGCAATGACCGAGAATTGGGGAAATCCCAGCGCTCTCTACAATTTTGGCATCGACACCGCCCGGGAGCTGCGCAGCGCCCGGCATCAGGTGGCTGCCGCCCTGGGGGCAGAACCGGAGCGGGTGTTTTTCACTTCCGGCGGCACGGAAGCGGACAACTGGGCCATTTTCGGCACCGTGAAGCGTCTGGGCAAGCGGGGCAAGCACATCATCACCACCGCCATGGAGCATCACGCCATACTGAACTGCACCAAAGATCTGGAGGCTCAGGGATATGAAGTTACCTATCTCAAGCCCGACAGCATGGGCAGGATCACTGTGGAGGACCTGAAAAGCGCCCTGCGGAAGGACACCATTCTGGTTTCCATTATGATGGTAAACAATGAAGTGGGTTCCGTGATGCCGATCTCTCAGATGGCAAAGCTGACCCACAAGCTCTGCCCGGACGCCATCTTCCACACCGATGCGGTGCAAGGGTTCCTGAAGGTTCCCTTCCATGCAAAAACATTGGGGGCGGACCTGATCAGCGTTTCTTCCCACAAGATTCACGGGCCCAAGGGCGCGGGAGCACTTTATATCTCTCCCCGGCTGAAATCCTTCCCGCCTCTGCTGCTGGGCGGCGGCCAGGAGGGCGGCTACCGCAGCGGAACGGAGGGTACTCCCGCCATCTTTGGCTTTGCGGCGGCGGCAGAAGCAACGTACAAAACCTTCCGGGAGGACATTTCCCGGGAAAAGGAAATGATTTCCTTCCTGGCAGAAAAGCTCCCTTCTTTGCCCGGGGTTGTCATCAACGGAGCCCACGAAGCGCCCCACATTCTCTCCATCTCCATTCCCGGGGTGCCCACCCAAAATTCCATCAATATTCTGCAGGATGCGCAGATTTGCGTCTCCGCCGGCAGTGCCTGCGCCAAGGGGCACCGGAGTCATGTGCTCACCGCCATGGGCATCAGCCCGGAGATCATCGACTGCACCTTCCGGGTCAGCCTGTGCAAGGATACCACTATGGACGACCTTTCCCAGCTGGTTCAGGCCATCGAACAGGACATCCTCCCCCGGGTCAAATAAGAAAGGAGCCTATAATGAACAAAGAAACGCTGCGGGCAATCAAATTCACCCTGTTCTCCATCAGCGCAGGCGTGATTCAGATTGTATCCTTTACCCTGCTGAACGAGCTCACCGCCCTGCCGGAGCACATCAGCTATCTCATTGCACTGGTGCTGTCCGTGCTTTGGAACTTCACCTTCAACCGGCGCTATACCTTCCAGTCGGCAGGCAACGTTCCCAAAGCCATGCTGCTGGTGGGCCTTTTCTACTGCGTGTTCACCCCCGTCTCCACCTGGGTGGAAAAAACGCTGGTGGGCCTGGGCTGGAATGAATACCTGGTCACCGCCATCAATATGGTGTGCAACTTCGTCACAGAATTCCTGTATGATAAATTCGTGGTGTTCCACAATGATACGGATACCAATGCCATTGCAAAGAAGAAGCAGGACATCAACAACAATTTGACGATGTGAGTGTTCGTAGGGAGGTTTTCTGCCCCGCCAACCACGTAACGGTTCCAAAGAGTATCGTTGCCTTATCGCTGTTCAAAACCGAAACGTAAACGGCGGGCTCATGCACCTGCCATACGGAAGCAGCATTTCATACAGCATTCAGTTTATCATGTTTCTTCCTCCTTTTTGATACCAAAACTTCAAAAAAAGAGTGGGGTCCGCAATTGAGGACCCCACTCCGTTTTATTTGAAATTACACAATTCCCTGGGCGTTCATGGCATCGGCAACCTTCAGGAAGCCGGCAATGTTGGCACCGGCAACATAATTGCCCTCCATGCCATAGGCCTTGGAAGCATCGTCGATGTTGTGGAAAATGTTCACCATGATGTCTTTCAGCTTGGCATCCACTTCCTCGAAGGTCCAGCTCAGGCGCTGAGAGTTCTGGCTCATTTCCAGGGCGGAGGTAGCCACGCCGCCGGCGTTGGAAGCCTTGCCGGGGCAGAACAGGATGCCGTTATCCTGGAAGAACTTCGTGGCATCCAGGGTGGTGGGCATGTTGGCGCCCTCAGCCACGGCGAAGCAGCCGTTGGCCACCAGCAGCTTGGCATCCTCCAATGTCAGCTCGTTCTGGGTGGCGCAGGGCAGGGCCACGTCGCACTTGGTGGACCACACGCCCTTGCCCTCGTGATACACAGCATTGGGACGGGCCTTTGCATACTCGGTCAGGCGGGCACGCTTGACCTGCTTCACTTCGATCAGGGTTTCCACATCAATACCGTCGGGATCGTAGATCCAGCCGTTGGAATCGGTGCAGGTGACGGGCTTGGCACCCAGCTGCCATGCCTTCTCAATGGCATAGGTGGCAACATTGCCGGCGCCGGAAACCACAACGGTCTTGCCCTTCAGGCTCTTGCCGTTGCAGCGGAGCATTTCGTCGGTCAGGTACAGCAGGCCGTAGCCGGTGGCCTGGGTGCGGGCCAGGGAGCCGCCGTAGCTCAGGCCCTTGCCGGTGAGCACGCCCTCGTACAGGTCCCGGATGCGCTTATACTGGCCAAACAGATAGCCGATCTCCCGGCCGCCCACGCCGATGTCACCGGCGGGCACGTCGGTATCGGCGCCAATATACTTGCAAAGCTCTGTCATGAAGCTCTGGCAGAAAGCCATAACCTCCCGGTCGGACTTGCCCTTGGGATCAAAATCAGAGCCGCCCTTGCCGCCGCCGATGGGCAGACCGGTGAGGGAGTTCTTGAAGACCTGCTCAAAGCCCAGGAACTTCAGGATGCTCAGGTTGACGGAGGGGTGGAACCGCAGGCCGCCCTTGTAGGGGCCGATGGCGCTGTTGAACTGGATGCGGTAGCCGTTGTTCACCTGAACCTGGCCCTTGTCATCCACCCAGGGCACCCGGAACATGATAGCACGCTCAGGCGTGGTGAGCCGCTCCAGCAGGGCGTTCTTACGGTAAGCATCCTCGTTCTTCTCGATGACCACCGCCAGGGATTCCAGCACTTCCGTCACTGCCTGGATAAACTCGGGCTGATCGGGATTCTGCTTTTTCACTCTTTCCAGCACTTCATTAACATAGCTCATGGATATCGTACTCCTTTGTACTCCATAAAATCTAATGTGGGGGAAGCAATGTGAACATTTACGCACAGCGCACACAAATGTACTCCCACCGCGCATTCATGCTGGCAATTGTATCAGATATTTTTGGAGAATGCAACTTGTTTTTGCAAGTTTTTTATTTGAACTTGCAAAACTGGGAAAAGGTGCAGAAGATATGCCGGGATATGCCTTTGTTTTTGTAGCATTTCGCTCAATAGGTTGCAGGAACGGATGATTCATTCAATCGGTTTCGCATATCAATCCGCTAAATTGTAATTTGGCGGGCAGATACGGCAGCACCCCTTGGCTCTCCCTTTGGGAGAGCTGTCAGCCGAACAGGCTGACTGAGAGGGTACCGCAGTAAGA
>JALFGI010000029.1 GCA_022777455.1 Clostridiales bacterium
AACGGCAGCCGCTGCCAGGGAACGGATACTTACCGATTCAATGGGGACGGCAGTCTGGAATCCGTCGACCGTCTGGCGGAAACCCTTGATAAAGACGGCTCCGTCCTCTCGAGAGTAAGAAGCTGCATGAAAGCAGAGAGCTTCTCCAGCTACTCTTTCTCCGTAACCGATAACTACACCCCGGAGGATTCCTTTACCGCCCAGAATAATTCCCCCTGGGGCATCTTCTTCCGAGTGGATGACGATTTACTGCAGCCGGGCGGCGGCGAAATTTGGCTTGCCACCAATGCAGTTGGCGTTTCCAATTACACCACCGACTGCTCCTACTGGCTGGAAAAGAGAACCGGCGAACACTGGGAGCGCCTGGGCGGCGAAAACCAGACCGCCTCCTGGGGCACAGACACCATTGCCATTCGCAGCAAGACCCAGGTGTTCAATGTGGATTGGTCGGATGTCTACGGGAATCTGGATGCGGGTGTGTATCGCATGGGCAAATACTTCTATTCCGGCAGCCAGTCCATCATTCAGTACGCCGAATTTGAGATTGCCCCCACCGGCGGCGTGTTCGGTGTGGGTGCGGAGGAGGCACTGGCCAGAGTGGATTCCGCCATCGAAAGGACGCTGAATGGCAACTATCGGGTGGAGAAAATCGCTGATCCCAGGAATGCTTACTATGACGAAAGATATCTTGATCAGGTCATCTGGAAATACGGCGACACCGAGGTGCACGACGTATACAAGTCCAACGGTCTGTCCCACAGCTATACCCAGAAGCCTGATAACATGTTCTTCGGAGACTGGCTGAAGCGAAGCTGGTATACGGATACCTATGACTGCTACTACTTCCCCACAGACTACAGCGTCATCAGCGATGAGGAAATCACCTTTGCCTTGTCCAGCTCCCAAATCAATCATTTCGTCACCCTTTATACCTACCGCTTTGACGAACAGGGAAATCTGACCGAAGTCATCAAAAGAAGCAGTGATTCCTTCTGGAATGGCTACACCACCCATTATGTAATAACGCAGACGCCGGAAAGTGAGATTCAAGCATGGGTAGAACAAGTAGAAGCAGCGAAAAGCTGAAAAACGCATGGATCGACGACGGAAAGCGCATCATTTCCTTCACCCAGCTGGAAAACGGGGAGGTTTACCTGGCGGAGGAGGAAACCTTCTGGAACCGGATTCTCCACTTGATGCGCTCCGGCTACCGAATGCAATAGGCAATCAAAAGCAGGCATGGACACTTCACCGGTGTTCATGCCTGTTTTTACTGGACAATGCCATTCCCAATGGTATATAATACAGAAAACATTCAAGGATGAGGGTGCATGATGAAAAAGTCGGACAACCGTATTTCCCTGGGGCTGAGGATCATTCTGCCGGTTTTGGCCGCCGCTGCCGTGTGGTATGCCATCTGTTTTTTCACACCCAATAAAGAAGCCAATGATCAGAGCAGGGATGAAAAGGACATCATTCAGGATATCCTTTCTTCCTATTGCTGGAATCGGGATTCCTCCGCCAAACGGACGGAAGAACTGCTGAAGGAACTGGAAAATGCGGACAAAGACCAAGCCCGCCGCTGGAAGCGTATTCTGGACTGCTGGCAGAAATCCACCAATGATATGCCTCTGCATGATGGCTCTCTGCCTGACGGATTGGACAACAGCAACGCCCTATGCCTGATTGTGCTGGGCTTCCAGCTGAATCCTGACGGCTCCATGCAGAATGAACTGGTGGGACGATTGGAAACCGCTCTGGAAAGTGCCAAAAAATATCCAAATGCCTATGTTCTCTGTACCGGAGGTGGTACCGCCTCTGCTGCCCCAGGCATCACCGAATCGGATGTCATGGCCCAGTGGCTCATGAAGCATGGCATTGCGGAAGAACGAATCATTGTGGAAAATCGCTCCCTCACCACCTCCCAGAATGCAATCTTCTCCTGTCAAATCCTGCGGGAGGACTATCCGGAAATTACCCAGGCAGCCATTATCTCCAGCGATTATCACATTCCCTGGGGAAAGGTGCTGTTTGAGGCACAATTTCTCCTGGAAGATCATCCGATCACCGTCGTATCCAACGCCGCTTTCCAAACCGGTAAAAAAATCAGCGATTCCGCCTTGCTGCGCTATCAGCTAAACGGTATCCGAGAGATCGCGGGAATATCCTGAATGATTTTAGGGCAGCCACTTGGCTGCCCTATTTTTAATGAGAGCCGATGACGGACACCAGGTAAAATGGGACGGCATCATTCTCGTGAGCCTCCACAATGGTGATTTCCACCTTGTGCAGTTTCTTTTCCCCATGGAAAAGGACCGTGTCAATATACAAACAATCGCCCCAATCTTCGGCAAAATTGGCATCCAGCAGCATTGCATTTTCCATGCAGTCATCCACCACCACTTTTGCGATGGGAGCAGGCTTGCGGATGGACTTGCGGTACTGCACCGCGATCCCGGTACCCTCCACCTGGAAGGTAATCCGGTCTCCCACATGCCAGGCAGTGAAGCCCCGGCGGAACATCTGGGTGATATGCTCCTGAGGGGTTCTATCCGGTTCAAACCCATCCGAAACCGGGCTGGAATTGTGATTCTGGTAGCGGATACTGCATTCATACTGATTATCCGTCAGCGGAGCGGGCATGGGGCTGGGCTTCTCGTCTATTTCCTCCGCTGTGCGAATTCTATCCAGAAAATGTGTAATCACCGAGGACACCATCTCATGTCCGGCATCATTGGGGTGCAGATCATCCGGGGTAATCTGCCGGTTGGAAATCTCGCGGGAGGCAACCAAAGGATAGATGGTACTTCTCATGCTGACGCAGGGAAGCCGATAGAGCTTTCCAATTTCCAGATGAATGTCCTCCGCACTGACCATATTGTCATAACGGACGTTGTGAATCAGCATCACAGCTACGCCCGTATGAAGAATCTTTCGCACCAGTCCCTCATAAGTTTCCCGGAAAAAGGGACTGTTGTCATCGTTGACGCTGAACTCTATGAAAATCAGATCCGGATGATAGCGCAGCAAGTCCTCCCCCACCCGGGCCACGCCGAATTGAGATGTAGTGCCGCCAATACCGGCGTTGACAAAAGATACACTGGGAAACTGATTGCTCCACCATTTGTAAACCAGAGAGGCATAGCAATTTTCCTGTTTAGATGCCAGCGATCCCTGGGTGATGGAACCGCCCAAAAAGCCGATGGTGACATGTTCTCCCCGGGCAGCACGCTCCATCACCTTTTGAATGAGATACCAGTTTCCCCGGTTCACCATTCCTTTTTCAAAATCAATCATGCATTATCCTTTCATATCTCGTCTCCCAGCGACTCCATGAATACGCTCAGCGCCCGGGCCATTTTCTCCTCCCTCGGAGGCGCGGATATGGCGGAGGCCCCGAATCCATTCAATTATTCAGTCAAATCATCGTCCACAGGCGAATAGTGGTTCAAGGCTTTTTCCATTAGGAAAGAAATGACCAGGCACCAGACGCCGGGAAGAAACAAAGCCGTCGCTATCGGAAGTACGAATACCTGCAGAAGGACCAATATCAGCGTTCCGAAGAAAAACACAAAGGTATAGTGAGCGTAATGCAGCGACAACACGAAGGAGAGTTTCAGTGCTTCCACAACGTCAAGGTGAAACCTTGCAACAATCGGACCGACATAGAACAGGAGGAAAATATCCAGAATCATCAGAACACAGATGACACCGGTAGGGATCAGGCTGTGCATCAGATAGACGGAAACCGCTTCCAGACCTGCGAGAACTCCGATCAGGATCAACGACAAGATCACACCGCTGATTAGATTGGCTCGAAAGCTTTCCCAGAATTCCTTTACCGGACTCCCCCGCCCACCGCGAACGGACTGGGTGACCGCATGATAAAGGGCCGCGCAGCTGGTACACAGGGTAAGGACCGGAATACATCCCAGCAGCCACAGAACACTCAGCACAATCAGCTGACCAAATTTTTCCAGAAAGCCAAGAAACGGGCCATCCACATCCAATCGTTTTCTGATCATATCCTATTCTCCCAGATTTGGTATGTTTACAGGTCAGGCAGCTCTTTCCCGTCATAATGACTGTTTATTTCACTGGCAAACTTTAAAAACTACTTTTTGATGCGTTGGGCGGAAGCGATTTTCAGGCAATATTTGCGGAAATTCACAAGTCAACACGCACCAGATGGATCAATCTGGATTGGAAATCTCCCCACAGGTTCTGAACCGGCAATCCGGCAAACATCAGTGCATCGCCGCCGTAAACCATTTTGGTATCTTCCACACGATACTGTGCTTCCGGGCAAAGGCCCTGGAGTCTGATTCTTCTGGAATGATAATTCGGTCGCCCCAAAACCTGAACAAAGGTAACAAGAGCCTCTTTTCCGTCCTCCGAAACCACTTCCCAGCAGTCATACATCCGGTTTTCCTGGTAGGAAGCCAGACGATAGTATTCACCGGAGCGAACCAGGTCATTGTACTGGTGATACATGTTAACCTGTTTTGGAATCATTGCCCGATCCTCTGCCGAGAGTTTCGTAACGTCCAGTTCATATCCGAAGGTTCCCGCCAGTGCAACGTGACCTCTCGTCTCAAAGGGCGTCACCCGGCCAACGGTATGGTTGGGACAATCGGACACATGGGCTCCCATGGTGGAAAGAGGGTAAATCAGCGCAGTGCCTTCCTGGATGGAGAGGCGCTCGATGGCATCGGTATCGTCGGAACACCAGATCTGGGGACTGTAGTACAGCATTCCCGGGTCAAACCGGGCACCGCCGCCGGAACAGTTTTCCAGCAGCAGATGAGGGTAGCCGGAGCACAGCCGCTCCTGCAGTTCGTAAACAGCCAGCACATAACGGTGGTACAGCTCCCCTTGGGTATCGGCGCTCAGGCAGGCACTTCCGATATCGGAAAGCTGACGGTTCATATCCCACTTCACATATTCAATATTGGCACTATCCAAAATGGCCCGAATGCGTTCCCACACATACTCCAGCACTTCCCTTCTGGTCAAATCCAGAACCAGCTGATTTCTGGCAAGGCCGGGGACTCTCCCAGGAATCTGGATGGCCCAGTCAGGGTGAGCCCGGAACAAATCGGAGTCGGGAGAAATCATTTCCGGCTCCATCCAGATGCCGAATTTCATTCCCAGTTTATTTACTTCGCTGACCAGATGCTGCAATCCTCCTGGGAGTTTTTCTTCGTTAACAAACCAGTCACCCAGAGCACGGTTGTCATCGAAGCGGTTTCCAAACCATCCGTCATCCATCACCAGCATTTCAATTCCCAATTCTGCAGCACCCGCCGCAATGGCCAGGAGTTTATCCGTATTGAAATCGAAATAGGTACCCTCCCAGTTATTGATGAGAATGGGCCGCTTTTTATTTGCCCAGGAGCTGCGAATCAGATGATTGCGATAGAGCTTATGGAAGGTTCTTGTCATCTTCCCAAGGCCTTCATCAGAAAATACCAGTACTACTTCCGGCGCCTGGAAAGAGGCGCCTTTGGGGAGCTTCCAGGTAAAGTGATATGGGCTGATGCCCATCACCGTGCGAACCTGGTCAAAGGGATCCACCCCTGACTGGGCATGGAAATTGCCGGAATAGACGAAGTGCATGGCATACACTTCCCCGGTGGTCTGACTGATATTGGGACCTGTCAGCGCCACAAAGGGGTGTTCCTGGTGGCTGGTTTCTCCCCGCTCGGAGAAGGTTCCCTGTCGGCCGTAGCCCAGCTTCCGGTACTGCATCCGGCGCTCTCTGGCCCAGCTTCCGTGAAGGGTAAGCATGGAAAGATCTGCGTTATCCATATCCAGGCAGGCGGACAGTACCTTGGTCAGATAGATTATATCTTCCTTCCCCCCCAGATTGGTCACCCGGACACTTCTTGTTATTACATCCAAGCTACGGAAGGCAGTGTACTGCAGTACCACCTCCAGATCCAGCACAGGATCAATCAGCGTGATTTCCAGGCTGTCGCATTCCTGTGCACTGCCGAAGGTAGCGGGCAGCCCCTGCAGTTTCTCTTTTCCTTCATAAATCCGATAGCCCTCATAGCACAGCTCCACACCGTTGTGGCCGGACTGCGTTCGAATTTCCAGGCAATGTTCCCGGAAATCGCCAATGCCTCCGGTGGGATACTCCAAGGGGGCGCAATCCAAAAAACTAAGCTTGTCCCGCCCGTTCCGGTCCGGCGTATAGGGCGGCTCCCAGGTCCTTGCCAGATAGGAGACATCACCGGGCTGAAGTTTCTTTCCGTAATAGTAATGAAGCAAATAACCGAATGTATCTTGAATGCCCAGGATATAGCTGGTGTTGGGCGTGTCCAACTGAAAAATACGCCGCTCTTCATCAAATCGAATACTCATGTACGATCTCTCCTGTCTGTTGGAATCATTCCGTGTTTCATTGATTTTAGGATGGATTTTCTTTCGCTTTCATCCGTCCGGTCAGAAAGGCGATATGATGGTGGTCTTGCTAGACAGTTATTTCTATCAGATTTCCTTCAAAACCCACCACACAGCTTTCGTAGTATCCGTCCCCTGTGGTGCGTGGGCCGCTGGAAACTGCGTAGCCATCTTCCCGGAGGCGTTGGGTTAGGCTGTCAACCATCGCCGCGCTGCCCACACGAAAGCAGCAATTCCGGCGATCCTGCCTCTCCACAAATGACCATTTGTAATATCATACCATTACGCCCTATGTAAATCAAGATCGATTGTTCAAAAATAATAAAAGCAGGCACTTTGGCTCCCTTCGATCTCAGCCTGCTTTCTCCCAGGTCAGCCGCGGCTCGCAGAACGGCAACCCATACGCCCCTCGATCAATCACCTGATTCCCAACAAACTGGAACCCTCCATTTTCCAATGGGCGGACAGTCACCTCGTGAGAAAAAAGGCAATCCGTTTTCAAATCTGTGGAAATCATTTGAACCCTGATCGTGATGGTACCATCGGGATTGACCAGGTACGCCGTTACCTCCGGATCAATGGTGTAATAGCTGAGATAAAAAGCATAGTCGTTGGTCTCAATCTGGTGCCAGGGATAAAAATCCCCATCGACATGGTATTGAGCCAGAGAACGCAGTGTCTGTGTATCCATGTTAAAATACGGAAGAATCAGCTGTTCAAATTCCTCCGCGGGAATTTGGTAGCAACGCAGTTCATCGGAATACGTATATCCTTTCGGAGAGAACTGCTCCCCGTTTTCGTATCGGTAGAGGTATTCCCAAAGATCATTGAAGCTCAGTCCGGTTAAATTTTCTTCCGTCCAATCTGTAAGGTACAGATTGGTGGCAACATATCCGCCGGCCATAATGTATTTCTGATTGAGCTCCCATAATTCCTTTTCCGGCTTCTCCAGCCGAATCAGGGTGTAGTCCGCAAAATGCTTGTCGCCCGCAGGGCAAATCCGGTAGTAAAAATTTCCGTTTTCTGTCACGTCCCAGTCCAGAATTTCGTGAACTTCGTAATCCGAATCCATGCTGTCATCCAAGAAATCCACCATGGAATAGACGCATGCGGTTCCACTCTGATATGTAAACAGCTGATAGCCCAGCGCACCGGAGGAACGGATTGTAATCACCTCCTGCCGCGCATCCTGATTCTGCTGTACCGCAGTCCAAAAGCTGTAAAAGTTTTCTCCGGTAGTCAGATACCCCGGACAGATTTCATCGGTATCTACCACATCCAGTCCAACCTCTTGCAGCCGTTCTTCAATGGCATCAATGCTGCTTTGCGTCAGATCCGGTTCCTCCCATTTGCTCTCCGGTTCCATTTTTCCTGCAGCTGAATAAAGGTCCTGATACATCGATACAATTTCTGCACATCGCTTTTCAATCTGTTTCTGCATTTTCGTATCAGGCTGAGCATCGGGCTTGGTACAGCCTGCCAAAACCAACGCTGTCAGAAGCAATAATACCAGCATTTTATTGAATTTCATATATTTCAACCCCTTTTTGTTTGAAATTAGCGATAATTTCTTCCGTCACTGGAATCACACAGAAACGCTGCCAATCTCCAATGGCAAAATATGGGTATATTCCCACTCCATCCCGGCAGAACAGCGCGAAGGGCACAGCCCCGCTGCCAAACCAGGCGTCACTGTCAAATACGTTTTGATTTCCCGCCGCAATCACCTGATCACATATTTGGGAAACAGCATCTTCCGAAAGCTTCGGAAAAAACACCTTCAGTGTATAAGAACAAAGCTGCTTGTACCGTTGATACCCAGCTTCTGTATAGCTGTGCTCATCAAAATTGACGGTAATTTCCTGGATTGCCCGCTGTTCCATTGGCGTATAAATGGTGACAGTTGGAAGAGAATAGATTTTTTCATCCTCCGAAAAAACGAACTGCATTGCAGGATATTGGGAATGGATGCCCGAATTGTAACTGCAGCCTGACCAATCCTCCAGAGGCGGAAAATAACTTCGGCAGTAGTCACGTTCAAACAAGCTGTTAAAGCTTCGGATAAAATCCTCTGCTGTAGCTCCAAAAAGCGCTTCATTTCCATGGACTGTCCTGACCTCTATATTTATCGGTTCAATTCCCTGCTCATCTACAGCAAAAAGCAAATCCGCATTTGGTTCTTCTCTGTCTTCCTGACACTGAATCCATACCCAAAGGAATTCCCCCAGAAGGATTGCCGCAACCAGAATCCATACCGCCAGTTTGATTCTTCTATTCATATCGCATCTCTCCTTTTGTCCTCCGAATTTCATTATAGCACATCGGCTCCGGTACAAATATTAGATTTTCATTAAAAAGTAACCAGACCGGAGTCCGCAGCTGCCCGAAAGACGCGTTCGGTTCTGCAAAAGGAATCGCTCGGTCCATCTGTGCAAAAAGGAACCACCAAGTACACCGTTTGCGTGGCCGCAAAACAAAGCACATGGTGGAGTATTAGTGTGAAAGTGTGTACCGGTTCTGCACCAGATGGAAAAAGGGTGCTCAAAGGTGTCCATGCAAACAGCTCATTTTGCAAGGTCAAAGCGCACATGAATTATATATTGCTTTCTCCTCCGCCTTGTCCAAAAGCAAAAAACAACCCTCAGTACTGATCTCCAATACTGAGGGCTGTTATTCACTCTTGGTATCTAGCATCATCGATTAGACCTCACTTTCTACAGAATGGAAATCTGATTTTCAGATATCCGTGAGCTACATGATCATTGGACTCACTCCTTTTCTGTATCTACATAGTACTATGGATATTTCCGGTTTTCAAGATGGAATATGTAATAAAATAGTCCCGCAATTTCTGTTCAAACAGGAGAAAACCTAATTTTTTACAAGTTATTGTTGACGCAGTATTCCCTCTGTGTTACAATGATAACGTTAGGGCGGTTGGTTTACCGCCCTGTTTTGTTTATCTGGCGGAATCACTCGCGCTGCATATTTTTTAAGGAATTCCATAAGGCAGGCACTATGGCTTGTTGCATCGACAGCGACATGCCAAAACAGATGATCTACCACGGCGATCACGGATGGATATTGCAGGGATAACCCCGCCTATTTCAGGAACAGAAAACAGAAAGGACCGACACTTTTGACTGATTAAGGCCAAAGCCAATTTTTCGAGGAGGGCAACGCTATGAAACCACTGATTTTCCATATTGACGTGAACAGCGCCTTCCTGTCCTGGGAGGCCGTCCGGCGCATTTCCCAAGGAGAGAACGACATCCGTCTGATTCCTTCTGCAATTGGCGGTGACCGGGATAAACGCACTGGTGTCATTCTTGCCAAATCCATCCCTGCAAAGAAGTACGGCATAAAAACAGGTGAACCTGTTGCCATGGCTCTTCGCAAATGCCCGGATCTGTTCCTGGCTCGCCCTGATTTCCGGCTTTATGAGCAATCTTCAAAGGCATTCATGGACATTGTTCGCTCCTATGCGCCTGTGGTGGAAAAATATTCCATTGACGAGTGCTTTGCGGATTTCTCCGGGACACAGAAAATCTATCCGGATCCCATTGCTCTGGCGTATCTCATCAAGGATAGAATCCGGGATGAACTGGGTTTTACGGTAAATATGGGTATCGGAGATTGCAAGCTGCTGGCGAAGATGGCCAGTGACTTTGAAAAGCCCGACAAAGTGCATACACTCTTCCGGTCCGAGATTCAGCAGAAGCTGTGGCCGCTTTCCGTCCGTGATTTGTTTACGGTTGGAACTTCCACTGCAGAAAAACTTGAAAAAGCCAGAATACGAACCATCGGTGATCTTGCCAACCTTGATCTGCCCACGGTTCAGAAACTGGTGGGCATGAAAATAGGACGGCAAATTCATGATTATGCCAACGGTATCGATCCATCGCCGGTCCTGTCAGCCCCTGAAGAAGCCAAGGGTTATAGCATCTCCACCACCCTGGAGGAGGATGTCGTCACGTCAGAGCAAGCCTTTGCCATCCTCCTGGCCCTCTCGGACAGCGTTACAGCCCGGATGCGCGCAGACGAAGTAAAAGCATACTGTGTTGCAGTGTCCATCCGTTCCAATGATTTTAAAACCCGCTCCCACCAAAAGAAACTGGCAGATCCCACCGATATTTCCCGGGAAGTCTACCAGTTATGCAAGCAGCTGTTTTCGGAACTCTGGGATGGCCACACACCCTTGCGACTCCTGGGCGTCGCTCTGACGGATATTACTCATGAGGAAACCGCTCAGCTTTCCCTCTTCCGGGACGAAGCCAGAGAACGCGCCCGGCGGCTTGATAAAGCTACGGATGCCATTAACGGCAAATTTGGTGCTTCTACCATTGTCAGAGGCTCCAGCGTTCACTCCAGTCTCGATGTTGGGAAGAAATACCGTGCTCAGATGGAGCTGAAAAAGAGAGGAAAATAAGCCTTCTATTGGGCACCTCTAAAAAATAATCCGGCGGTTTCATGATTTCGGGCCTGCAGTCATACTGCATCAGGGCGTTTTGAGTATACACGGGTCATTCTCATTGCAACAATCAGTCCCAGCAGCGCACCTGCGAATTTCCCGCCAAGCAGCGGAAGAATCAGCTCCGGCTGGGTGGCAGCAGCAAAGCCCATGTGAGCCGCAAAGGCAGAGGCTCCGCAAACCAGGAATGCACCGCACAGTACTTTCCCCCGCTGATCCATATCCCGCACCATTGCCAATGCCGGCATGACTGTAACCGCACCCACAATCATTCCGGTGGTACTGGTATCATTCAAGCCAGTCTTGCCACCGATCCAGCGAAAGGGCCTGGACATTCCTCTGCGGAGCAGCTCAGCCAGTGGGAGACTTCCCAGCATGACAATGGCGATGGAGCCAACGATATTCAGTGCTTCTTCCGCAGATGCGAGGCCGGGTATGATGGCGACATCAGTAATATGCTGCACAGCTGCCAGGATCAGACCAAACGTTGACGCGATCTGAATCACCCGGGCAGCACCGGAAAACAGACGTATTGTCCCATCCGGAAAACGTATCAACCCCAAAAGCAAAACAGCGGATAAAAGGAAAATAGGAATACTCTGATAGAGAATCGCTCCAATTGCCAGACCCTGAAGCAATCCCCCGACGATCAGACCTGCCGGCAGAGTAATCAGTCCAGCCAGAATTCCCTTCAGAAACAGCGGACGATCCTCTTCCGTTAATACGCTCATTCCCACCGGAATGGTAAACACCAATGTGCAGCCAAACATGGAAGAGGCAATAATCCCGGAGAATTGTCCCATTGCCGAATCCAGGGCCAGATCCATTGCCAATTGGTATCCGCCCATATCAATGGCCAAAACGCAGCCAAACATAGCCGGGTCTATTCCCACTGAAGAAAGGGCCGGGCGGATCACACCACCCAACCAAGTCGAAACAACCGGAGCCAGACAGATAATGCCGGTCATGGAGAGCGCCATAGGCCCCATCAGAGCAAAGCCTTCGTCAAATTTCTGTCCAAGCCCAAATCGGTTCCCAAGGATCTTATCCACGCCGCCCAGAACCGCACCGGCAGCAATGAAAAGCATCAACGCTCTGTTCATGCTCACTTGCGCATGACCTCCTCGATGTCAGGAACCGTTCTGGGAATGGCAGCGGACAGGTTTTCACAGCCGTTTTCCGTAACCAGGCAGTTATCCTCCACCCGGAAGCCAATCCCCCACTCCTCGTGGTAGATGCCCACGTCCACACAGAAAACCATATTGGGCGCAATGACCTCCGGGGTCTTGATGGCATCGTGGACATCAAAGCCAATGTGGTGGGCACCACCATGCCACATATACTTCCCGATCTCCGACACATCCTTCAGAACGCCTGCATCCTTCAGAAGCTGTGCATTATAGCTGCGGATGGTTGCGTCCACATCCTTCATCTTCATTCCCGGACGAATGATGGAGAACATGTGGTTGGAAGTCTGCAAGGCACATTCATAGAGCAGCTTCTGCCGGTCCGTGAATCTGCCATTACAGGGGAACCCGCGGGAAACATCCGTAATCAGATGATCATACTGCGCGCCAACATCGTTGAGGATCATGTCGCCATCCTGGGCCTGCCCCGTATAGGCATCATAGTGAATGTAAAAGTTGTTGGAGCCGGCAGAAATGATTGAAGGAAATCCGGGGCCGAGCGGCCCAAACTGGCCGATTGCCCGGTCAAATTCCGCCTTATACTGGTATTCATACATACCAGGCTTGGAAGCTTTCATCATGGCCAGGATGCCTGCTTCCGTAATCTTCTCCGCCTGACGCAGCGCTGCAATCTCACAGGGCTGTTTCATCGTACGCAGAGTACGCAGAATCGGATTGGCATTTTGAAGTGTCAGATATGGATACTCCTTGCAGATCAGCGCTGCCATGGTATGAGCCGGAGTATCCATGTCATCCGAGGAATAGCGGAAAAGATCCAAATACAGATTTTCATAAGCGCCGGAAAGGGCCAGCGCTTTTAAATCCGGCAGGAATTGGGCCTGGTATCGAATGTCGCTGACGCCGGAAATATCTTCCGCCTCGGCTCCGGTAAGCCGTCTCCCGGTCCAGCGCTCCGCCATTGCATCGTTGGGCAGAATGTACAGCCGATGGGAAACGGAAGCATCACTGTCTTTGCAGATGACAAGTACTGTATTTTTCTGCTGAATTCCGGTCAGATACACAAAGTTGCGCTGGGCGAAGAAAGGATAATACTCGTCATTGGTTTTACGAACCTCCTGCCCCGCAAACAAAACCGCAACAGATCCGGGACGCATGGAAGATGCAAACCGCTGACGGTTGCCGATATAAAAGGACTTGTCCATCAATCTTTCTCCTTCAACAAGTAATTTTCACAAATGAATGCGCTCCCCTATTATAGCATGAATGAAAAATAATGCTATCTGTTTCTACTGAAATTCTGATACCGGTCTTTGATTTATTTCCCATGCATGTCCATACATAGTTTATGCGCCATAGGTACATTTTTTGTGACCTATGGCGCACTTTGCTATTTTGTTTCGAAGTCAAGTCAGGGAGTTTCCAGATAGCCCCAGCCGAACCGGCCGTCGTATCCGGGCTCACCCATGTCCTGGGCCAGATCTGCCAGGTATTCGGAAATCAGCGAAGATTCCACGCCACTTTGAAGAGCGGCGGCGATCAGGCCGGAGACCCGGGCGGCAGAATAGGAGGAACCTTTCTCATCGCCGCAGTCGCCCCGGGCGCAGTACTCCACGGCTTCTCCGTAAAGATACCACAGGCTGGTCTTCGGCGCTCCCGCCTCATCCAGGTCCACTCCCGCGACGCCGATGACCTCGTCCCACGCGGCGGGATAGGCCACGGTGCCCAGGCCGGTGCTCACACTCAGGTTGCCGGAACAGGCCACAAGGATTGCCCCCCGGTCATGGGCATGGACAATGGCTTCATGAAGGGCGTCGCTTTCCTTGGGCAGCGTCCAGCTCATGTTAATAACATCCGCGTGATAGGTGTCCACCGCGGCGTACAGCGCGGCAACAATGGCTTCTTCATTCACGGTGTCCTGGGAACCAAAGCACTTGAGCATGACCACATTCGCTTCCGGCGCAGCCTCGCGCACCAGGGCGCAGATGTTGGTCCCGTGCCCGATGGAATCCGTCAGGTCGTCGGAATCCCCCAGAAAGCTCTCTCCTGCCGTGTAACCCTCGCTGCAGCCGGAGTCCAGGATGCAGACAGTAACGGTTTTCTCCGCGCAGCAGGATGCGAACAGAAGGGCCGCCAGGAGAATCACCACCACCGGAAGAGCAAAAGCTCTTCCGGTACGGGTGAAAAAAGCGCGTTTCATTTGGTTTCTCATTCCAGGGTGGCCGGAGCCGGTTCGAGAGTCGGTTCCGCGATGGGCGCCTCAGTAGGTGCTTCCGTCGGCGCCTCCGTGGGTACCTCCGTGGGTACCTCCGTAGGCGCCTCGGTAGGTGCCTCCGTGGGCGCCTCGGTAGGCTCCGTGGGTGCCTCGGTGGGCTGTGTAGGTGCTTCCGTGGGCTCCGTGGGTGCCTCGGTAGGCTCTGTGGGTGCCTCGGTGGGCTCCGTGGGTGTCTCGGTGGGCTCCGTGGATTCCTCTGTGGGCTCCGTGGATTCCTCAGTAGGTTCCGTGGACTCCTCGGTGGGTTCCTCGATCGGCTCGTCAATGAAGGGAATCAACTCGAACATCGCTTCGCCCCAGGTGACGGTGCCGTCTTCCAGAACAGCGCCAACATACAATGTATTGTAGCCATCCTCAAAGTCCTCTACAGGCAGCCAGATGCTGTTGTCGGTGGTCTGGGCGTAGAGTTCGGGGTTTCCAAACTCATCCAGGGTGTACACGAAGTACTCGGAAGCCGGCTCGCTGGTCTCCCACCGGAATTGTACCAGCTGCTGATCCTGTTCCAGAGGAATCACCCAGAAATCACCATACTGCTCTGCAGCCTGCATCGGTCTGATGCTGACCACGTTGCCAATGTCGCCGGGTACCGGAATCGTCTCGACCACGGTTTCCTCTGTCGGCTCAGTCTCCGGAGCTCCAACAAGCGCCAGGGTAGGCATTCCGCTGCGCAGGCTAAAGTTGGTCTGGGTTTCCGATGTACTGGGTTTCTGTGCCGTTTGAATGACAACAGAGATGTCCTTGCGCATCCAGTAATCTACCGCTCCGTCTCTTTCGAAAGTGATTTTGTAAACACCATTCTCCATCATTTTGTCATCGAGGCTAAATGCTGGATGATATTCATTGCCATCGCCAATGGATTTTGTCAGAATAAGTGAATCAACATCAACATCATACCCATAGGTATTCTTCATTACAGTTTTCCCGTCGGAAGAGAGTGTAATTACTTGAGGATAATACTGATAATCCATCGCAAACTGGATTGCAAAGGGCGACATATAACCGTTCGTCTCAACGCTCGGCGACCACTGGACTGTACGGGTGGAAACGAGATTGCTGTTCGGCGTATAACCGCTATAGAGGAGCTTCTGGCCGTCCGCAATGGAGAAGGTAATGTCTATGCTGTTCTTCACCTCAACATGAACCGGGATGATCACATTATCTGCATAATTCTTTATGAACATTCCTTCATAATCCAAATATAAGCCATTTGGTTCGAATTTTAAGTTGTAATCACCGGTTTTGTCGGGATATTTATCTGCTTCCCAGTATAGTCTACCCTGTACCGGTTCGCGTGTAACGGGATTCACGGGAAGATTGGTCAGCACAGGCGTAAAATCACTCAGCTTGTTGACCTTTGTGCCGGAAGCAGGCTGGAATATGGCTCCCTGTTTCAGGTAAGGCTTGCAGTCCTCGTAATCTGGAGTCGCCCGGTCAACTTCCACATGGAATTGATGAGTCAGCTGGATGAAATTGCTCTCTGTGACTGAGGTGGGATGGAACACCGCAGTCACATCATATCCGTCGCCGAAATCCTCGTTATCGCCGCTGGCACTGGCGTACAGTGTTTTGCCATAGTCCGGGGCATGAGTAAAATCACTCCATTCCCAATACCCTGCAACCGGAGTGCCATTACTCATGGTTACATTGGCATTTTTGATGATTTCGTTGGCAGTCTGGTATCTGTCATCAGCCGCTTCATCGATGCCCGGTCTCAGTTGCTGGCCATAGCCCAGCCTCTCGACGGAATACCCAGTACTGACATTAAGAGGAGCGGGTTCAATGGTAAACAAAAGCTTCTTGGTTGTGTTGGTATCGCCATCCGCCCACTGGAAGTTTTGGGAATCCTTCAGTTCCAAGACAACTCGATAGCTTCCTGCGTCCGTTTTTTCAGGCTTAGTTGTCACTCGATACTCGTCAGTATCAGAAATATTGGGAGACTGCGGCAAACCATTATAGACCACAGACGCAATCGTGGGGACAGTCACCAGCTTTTTATTCACGTTGACCGTCACCTGGAAGGTGGCCGATGCGTAGTTAACCGTGTCACTTGGAGTAAATACCACATCGTAGGTGAAGTTGCCGGCGGCATTAAGCACAGTGGAAGGATATTTCCACCGGAAGCTGCCTTCCACACTGTCCTGGTATTTGGTTTTAGCCGTCAAATCGGTCCCGAGACTGCTCAAGCTGCTCAAGCTGCTTCCAAAATCAGCAGTGTATTCCTTTGTGCTGCCAAGAATCGGTGTCGCCCGGGTAATGGTGAGCGTATCGCCGTTTTCCTCACCGGTTGTTCCAAGAACGGTGTACAGATTCGGGTCAAAATCGCCGGTGAGTGTGCAGCCGG
>JALFGI010000083.1 GCA_022777455.1 Clostridiales bacterium
GTAAAAATGACAAAACCGAATCCTTTATCCGTTTTATTTGGGTGCATTTCTTGTCCCACTGCGTCGCCATTCCTCATCCGCCCCAGTTTGCGAACTGGGGCACCTTCCCCTCGGGGGAAGGTATTTCTGCCGCCCATCACACCGCCAAATTACAATTTACTGAAACATTCCCCAGAATCAGAAAGGAGCAAAATAATGAAACTTCTGTACAAACTTCTGCGGCAAGAGCCGGACAGCCGGGAGGGAACGGTGGTTACTGTTTCCGGGTTGAACATACTGGTGAATCTGATTTTTGCGGCCATCAAGGTGGTCATCGGTCTGGCGGTGTCCTCCATCGCCATCGTCTCCGAGGGCGTGAACAACGCCACCGACTCCGCCACCTCTCTGATTACCATTGTGGGCACCAAGCTCTCTGCCAAGCATCCCACGGAAAAGCACCCCTTTGGCTTCGGACGAATCGAGTATCTCACCAGCCTTTTGATTTCCGTGCTGATCCTCTTCACCGGCGCGGAGCTGATGGAAAGCTCCGTGAAGCGGATTTTTGCACCCCAGGAGATGTCCATTTCCTATGTGACCATGGCCATCATCGCCGTGTCCGCCCTGGTGAAGCTGGCTCTTGGCCTCTACACCATCAAAGAGGGCAGGCGGGTGGACTCCTCCAGCCTGGTGGCCCTGGGCACCGAATGCCGCAGCGATTCCGTAGTGTCGGTGATCACCCTGGTCACCGCTCTGGTGTTTTTGGTGTTCCACGTCTCTTTGGATGCCTACGCGGGCATCATCATGTCCCTGATCGTGCTGAAGGCGGGATTTGAGGTGCTGAAGGAAACCCTGTCCGACATTCTGGGCCAGGCGGGAGAGAAGGAGCTGGCCCAGGAACTCTACCGCATCATCCGGGCAGAACCGCTGGTGCTGAACGCGGCGGATATGATGCTCCACAACTACGGCCCCGATGCCTACAGCGGCTCGGTGAATGTGGAGATCGACCACAGCAAAACCGTGGGGGAGGTCTACGCCGCCCTCCACGAGCTGCAGCTGAGAATCATGCACGAAAAGCACATCACCATGGTGTTTGGAATCTATGCCGTGGACAAGG
Source organism: Clostridiales bacterium (assembly GCA_022777455.1). Next base: position 1,094 of record JALFGI010000083.1, read on the forward strand.
ACCACAAGGAAATCCGCCAGCTCCGGGAGCAGGTGGCCGCCTTCGTCCGGGAACAGAAGCACGTCACCAGCTACCATGCTCTGTACATCCATCCCAACGGCAAGGACCTCTACGTGGATCTGGTGGTAGACTACGACCTGGCCGACTGGGAGGCCCTGCGGAAGGAATTCACTTCCTATATGGCAGAGCTTTACCCCGACAAGCACCTGGAACTGGTGATTGAAACCAATTATGTATGAAAAATGCCTCTGCCTTTTGTGGCGGAGACATTGACAAATTCATTTCATTGGAGTATAGTATGTATGTAAAGAGTGCTACCGGCAGACGGTCAGCCCTCTGAGATAAAGTCAGTTGTGACCGCACTCATCGGACGGAGGGGCGGTCACTTCTGATTTTTGGCCATTAAAAACAGGCCAATAATGCCAACGATTAGAATTCCGATCTGAATCAAATCCGAATATGTAACCATGAGCAGCACCCCCTTTCTTTCGATTGGGGGCAAGAAGCTGCCCCCAAAGAGGGCAGACCGCCTACCGTTACTGGTAGCACCACAGACAGAATATCACACGGATTCTCAGAAAGCAACTGTTTTCGTGGTTTTTCCTATCATCCGCTCCTTTGGGGCGGATTTTTCTTGCAAATGGCAGACGGTATGATATAATACTCTCAAAAGCATGGACAAATTGCCAAAAGGGAGGAAAAGAAATGTTTTTTGACAACAAAATCTGGATCGGCGATGCGGAGGGGGAAAAGGTGTGCATCCTGCCCCAGATGGCCAATCGCCACGGCCTGATCGCCGGCGCCACCGGTACCGGCAAAACCATCACCCTGAAGGTGTTGGCGGAGAGTTTTTCCGACGCCGGTGTACCGGTGTTTGTTGCGGATGTGAAGGGGGACCTTTCCGGCATGTGCCGTCCCGGAGCGGACAGCCAGGACATGCAGGAGCGGATCGCCCGGTTCGGCCTGGCTGACTGCGGCTTCCGGTATCAGGCCTATCCCAGCGCCTTCTGGGATGTGTTTGGCCAGATGGGCATCCCGGTGCGCACCACCGTATCGGAGATGGGCCCGCTGCTGCTGGCAAAGCTTTTGGATCTGACTCCCATCCAGACGGATATTCTCACCATCGTTTTCAAAATTGCGGACGATGAGGGCCTGCTGCTCATCGACACCAAAGATCTGAAGTCCATGCTCCAGTATGTGGCGGAGAACAACACCCGGTATTCCTCAGAATACGGCAACATCGCCAAGGCCAGTGTCAACGCCATTTTACGGGGCGTTGTTGCTCTGGAAGCCAAGGGCGGCGAGCAGTTCTTCGCAGAACCTGCCCTGAACATCGCCGACTGGTTCCAGACGGAGTTCGGCCGGGGCGTCATCAACCTGCTGGACTGCCGCAGCCTGATGAACGATCCTTCGCTGTACACCACCTTCCTGCTGTGGATGCTGTCGGAGCTCTTCGAGGTGCTGCCCGAGGTGGGAGATATGGACAAGCCCCGGATGGTGTTCTTCTTCGACGAGGCCCACCTGCTGTTCAAGGGCATGTCCAAAGCCCTGCTGGAAAAGGTGGAGCAGGTGGTGAAGCTGATCCGCTCCAAGGGCGTGAGCATTTTCTTCATCACCCAGAATCCCGGGGACATCCCCGACGGGGTCCTCAGCCAGCTGGGCAACAAGATTCAGCACGCTCTGCGGGCCTACACCCCTGCCGACGAGAAAGCGGTGAACGCCGCGGCCCGGTCCTTCCGCATCAATCCCGCCTTCAATACCAAGGAGGAGCTGCTGAACCTGGGTGTCGGTGAGGCGCTGGTCTCCGTGCTGGATGAGCAGGGCATTCCCACCATGGTACAGAAATGCCGCATCCTCCCGCCCCAGAGCCTGATGGGTGCCATCGACGACGAGGAGAAGAAAAAGGCATTCCTGATGAACAATCTCTATCTGCGTTATCAAAACATGGTGGACCGGGACTCTGCCTACGAATTCCTCACCCGGCGCAGCGAGCAGTTGGCGGCCCAGCAGAAGCTGGAACTTCAGCAGCTGGCCCAGGAGAAGGAAGCGGAAAAGCAGCGCCTGGCACAGGAGAAGGAAGCCCAGCGTCAGGCGGAACGGGAGGCCAAGGCAACCCAGCGGGAGAAGGAGAAGCAGGAAAAGGCCATCCGCTCCAGCGTCAAGAGTGTGGGCAATTCCATTATGGGCACCGTGGGCCGGGAAGTGGGCAAAACTTTGGGCGGCACTTTGGGCGGCACCTTCGGCAAACGCCTGGGCGGCAACGTGGGCGCCTCCTTGGGCAGAAGCATTCTGGGCACTTTCCTGAAAGGTTAACAATTCTGCCAGGGGTGAAAGCCCCTGGCAGTTCTTTACAGTTTTTACAAAATTTTTGTCCTGTTTTGGGACTGGGCTGCGTCTTATAGGGCAGAAAGGCCTTTTGAAAACCAATGGAGGAATACCCATGGAAGATGCACAGATCATTGAATTATACTTTGCCCGGGATGAGCAGGCGGTGGCGCGGACGGATGAAAAGTACGGCCGCTACTGCTTTTGCCTGGCCAATTCCATTCTGGAACGGGAGGAGGATGCGGAGGAAGCGGTCAGTGATACCTACCTTCGGGCCTGGAATGCCATTCCGCCTGCCCGGCCCCGGGTGCTGCGGCTCTTTCTTGCCCGGATCACCCGGAATCTGGCCTTCTCCCGTTGGCGGGAGAATCACGCCGAGAAGCGGGGTGGGGGACAGATGGCACTGATCCTGGAAGAACTGGACGAGTGCATTCCCGCCCCCGGCGGCCCGGAAGAAGGGCTGGAGGGTAAGGAACTGGCAGCGCTGATCCGACAATTCCTGGATGCCCTCTCCCAAAAGGAGCGGAGTATGTTCCTCCGACGGTATTTCTACGCGGAGCAGACGGAGCAAATCGCCGCCCGGTACCAAATGAAGCCGGAGACGGTGCGCAAATCGCTGCTTCGCACACGGAAAAAACTGAAGGATTACTTAAACCGGGAGGGCTATGCGGTATGAAAGCGGAAGAATTGTTCCTTGCCATCGGCCAGGCAGAGGATTGGCAGCTGCTGGAAAGCGAGACCTCCTGTCAGGAGGTTATTGAATTGAAAAAATCATCCAAATTGATTCGGAATT
>JALFGI010000086.1 GCA_022777455.1 Clostridiales bacterium
TTTCCCTCCTTTTCTTTTCCCTGCCAAAATGCTGCACCGCACCACTGTAGGGGAGGCTCGTAGCCTCCCGCCAGGTGACGACTACTGCGTGTTTGGTTGAATGGTAAAATGTCCGATACTGTACGAATTCGCCCAACCCAATTTATCATCCTGGGTTTGTGCCGCGCGGGCGGCTACGAGCCGCCCCTACAGTTTGGTCGGAACGTTGTGCGAATTCGCCTAACCTGGGTTATGATCCTGGGCTTGTACCGCGCGGGAGGCTGGGAGCCTCCCCTACAGTGGCCAGGCATTTGACTAATCAATTTCCACCATCCGGTCCCTCACGCAGTCGGGGCACAGGGGGGTGCCGTCCTCCAGGGGGAAATACCGGTCCTGGGCGATGTGCCTGCCGCAGTCACCGCACATCGGGCGGCGCAGCAGCCAGCGGTCTGCCCGGGCGGCAAGCCGCTCCGCCTGGAGCCAGGGTTCGTCAGACACGGCACCGGCCCTCCCACACGCTCTCCAGCACCTGGACGGCAGCACACATGGAAGCCGCCGCCGGCGCCAGGCCGTCCTGCTCCACCCGGTCGATGAGGATGAAGGTTCCTCCCAGCAGCCGCACGAACAGCCCCGTTCTGGCCACCCCCGCGGGCAGCCGGGTGTACCACTGCCGGCCCCGGGAATCCCGGCCGGAACACAGATCATAATTACGGTCCATCACAAGCTCCTTTCTGTCCGATTTTTTGGACACCAATGTGTGTATACTTTTTTTGAAAATTCTGAATTAGAGGTTGAAATCCTAGCACCCCTGTGGTAATATGTTTCCAAGGCGGATGACTCCGGTGGCAATTGGAAACCATCCGACCTTGAAAACCCAATGAAGCAGTTCACTTTGCTTCACCGTGAGTTGATTATAGTTCATATGTTCGCACTTGTCAACATATTTTAGAACATATTTTCGTACTTCCGGAAGATTTGGTGAACTGTCACAAAATTACCTCGGAAATCCCCGGTGTATCGCCGCGTAAACGCAGCAGTTTACACATATGAATTTCCGAAGCAGGGAGTATCAACTATGTTTTACGAACGATTTGTCGCCCTGTGCGCCCTGCGGGGGGAGTCCCCTTCCCGGGCCGCTCTGAACGCCGGCATCAGCAAAGCCGTCGTGTCCAAATGGAAGCAGAACCCCGACGCCTTCCCCTCCGGCCCCGTGGCAAAGAAGCTGTCCGATTATTTCGGCATCTCCATTCCCGATCTATTGAACAAGGATCTGGACGTGGCCAAGCTGGCGCCCTCCCTTCCTCCCAGGAATCCCAACAGCCCCGCCGCCCAGGGCAAGACTTTGGCCCAGGCAGAGGAAGAGGATTTCCCCATGAACGCGGAGCAGGAGAGCTTCTACGACCGCTTTGCCCGCATCTCCCGCAACTACGGCATGAGTCCCTCCGGGGCCGCGCTCGCCGCCGGGCTGAGCAAGTCCGCCGTTTCCAAATGGAAGCATGAGCCGGACTCCACCCCCTCCGGCACGGTGCTGGCCAAGCTGGCCGCCTTCTTCGGCATTCCCGCCTCGGAGCTGCTGGGAGACCGGGAAAAAGAGACCCCGTCGGTCAGCGACGAGGCCATCAAGTTTGCCCTGTTCGGGGGCAGCGAAGATATCACCCAGGAAATGTACGACGAAGTGCGCTCTTTTGCCGCATTTGTAAAGGAAAGGGAGGCAAAAAAGCGCGGGAAGGAGTGAATATGACCCTTTTACCGGAGCTTTATGCCCAAGCCTCCCAGCAGAATATCCCCGTGCTCCGGCATCCCATGCCCCAGTGCGGCTCCATGTCGCTGATGCTGCCCGACGGCAGCTGCTTCATCGGCATGGATGACCGGGTCACCGACGGCGGAACCCAGGAGCGGGTGCACCTGAGCCACGAGCTGGGTCACTGCCTCACCGGGAGCTTCTATAATATCTACGCCGCCGCGGATCTGCGGGCGCGTCACGAGAACCGGGCGGACAAATGGGCCATCCGCCGCCTGATTCCCGTCTCCGACCTGGATGACGCCATCGCCGCCGGCCACACGGAGCTGTGGGATCTGGCAGACTATTTCGGCGTGACGGAAACCTTCCTGAAAAAAGCCATCTGCCTTTACGTCCACGGCAATACCGCCAGTGAACTCTATTTTTAACCGGGTATTTGATTGAACGGCACGCGGTTTGTTCCCTCCGATAGGGACGAACCCCATGCCATCCAACCGGAGGAAACCTGAAAAGCCCTCTAAAAATATGCAAAAAACCTATTGCAAAAGGCTTGCATTGGTGCTATAATATAGGCGTAAGTTCAGTAGAGTATCAAAGAGAGGGGTGCACGCCCCTCTCTTTCTTGTTGACGAAAGGATGTATCTATGAAAATCACGGATCAGGTGGCAGCCTTTGCCCGGCCCATTGTGGAACAGCACGGCTGCAGCCTTTGGGATGTGGAATACGTGCGGGAGGGCAGCGACTATATCCTGCGCCTTTGCATCGACAAAGAAGGCGGCGTGGACATCGCCGACTGCGAAGCCATCTCCCGGGCGGTTGACCCCATTCTGGACGAACGGGACCCCATCCCCGGCAGCTACCAGTTCGAGGTCTGCTCCGCCGGACTGGAACGCGCCCTGAAGCGGCCGGAGGACTTCCAGCGCTTTCTGGGCAGCCCCATCACGGTAAAGCTGTATCGCCCCCATAACGGGCTGAAGGAGATCCCCGCCGTACTCCGGGGCTACGAGGACGGCAAGCTCACCGTGGAGGCGGGCAAGGAAACCATCACATTTGAAAAATCCCAGGTCGCACTGGTGCGGCTTCGGGTGGAATTCTGACAGGAGGACAGACCATGGCAAGAAATACCAGAGCCAAAAAGCAGGCCGAAGCTCCCAAGGTGGACATCGGCGCAGAGATTTTCGCAAGTCTGCGGGATTTGGAGAAGCTGAAGGGCATCCCCGTGGACTATATGGTGGAGCGGCTGAAGCAGGCCCTCACCAACGCCTACCGGAAGGACCGGGAGGATCATCGGGACGTTCCCGCCGACAATGTGGTGGTGAACCTGGATGAGAAGGGCCTGAGCATGTTCCAGGTAAAGACCGCCGTGGAAGAGCTGGAGGACTTGGCCCTGGAGATCCACATCGACGCTGCCCGGCGCATCAACCCCGACGCCCAGGTGGGCGATTCCATCTACATTCCCGTGGACATTGCCAAGTTCGGCCGCATCGCCGCCCAGACCGCCAAGCAGGTGGTGATCCAGGGCATCCGGGAAGCCGAGCGGGGCGTGATGTTTGAGAGCTATTCCAACAAGGCTCAGGAGCTGCTCACCGGCACCGTGCTGCGCATTGCCCCCGCCACCGGCGACATCATCGTGAAGATCGGCCAGGGCAGCGAAGCTTCCGAAGCGCTGCTGCCTGCCTCCGAGCAGATTCCCGGCGAGACCTTCAAGGAAGGCGACCTGATCCGGGTCTACGTCATGGAGGTTCGCAAGCCCAACCGGGGACCCCTGGTCCATGTGTCCCGTACCCATCCCAACCTGATCCGCCGCCTGTTCGAGCTGGAGACCCCTGAAATTGCCGACGGCCAGGTGGAAATCCGCAACATCGCCCGGGAAGCCGGTTCCCGGTCCAAGATGGCCGTCCGGGCCACCATGGAGGGCATCGATCCCGTGGGCGCCTGTGTGGGTCCCCGGGGCGGCCGTGTGGGCGCCGTTGTGGAAGCCCTGCACGGTGAGAAAATTGAGATCGTGGTGTGGAGCGAGGATCCCTGCGAGTACGTCAAGGCCGCCCTCAGCCCCGCCGACGTGGTCAGCGTCACCCTGGTGCCCGGCCAGAAGGCCTGCAGCGTGGTGGTACCCGACGACCAGCTGAGCCTGGCCATCGGCAAGGAGGGCCAGAACGCCCGCCTTGCCGCCCGGCTCACCGGCTACAAGATCGACATCAAGCCCGCCTCCCAGGCAATCCCGGCGGAGACGGCAGAATAAGATATAAGATATAAGATACAAGATATAAGATATAAGATATTTTATATCAAATTTCTCTCCTTATCTCATATCTAATATCTAATATCTCATATCTCAATTTGGAGGGTTGAACGATGCAGAAAAAGATCCCTCAGCGGCAGTGCATGGGCTGCCGGGAACGCAGGGCCAAGCGGGAGATGATCCGGGTGGTGCGGGGCACCGACGGAACCGTCAGCCTGGACTTCGGCGGCAAGGCCCCCGGCCGGGGCGCCTACATCTGCCCCAATTCCGAATGCCTGAAAAAAGCCCTGCGCTCCAAGGCCCTGGACCGGAGCCTGGAGGTGACCATCCCCCAGGAGGTTATCGACCGGCTGGAAAAGGAGATGGCGCAAAATGGACAATAAGGCCCTGAACTATCTGTCCCTGGCCCGAAAGGCCGGCCGGGCGGAGCTGGGAGAGGAGCCGGTGGGCGACGTCTCCCGTACAGGCAAGGCCTATGTGATCGCGGTGGCCAGCGATGCCTCCGACCACACCTGGCGCAGAGCCAAGGCCTACGCCGCCGGCACGGAGCAGCAGTGCGTCCGGCTCCCCTTCACCAAGGATGAGCTGGGCCAGGCCGTGGGCCGGGAGAGCCTGGCCATCGCCGCCATCACCGATGCCCCCCTGGCATTGGCCCTGCTCCAGAGCCTGCCGGAGCCGGAAAAGTACCGCTCCGCCATCCAGGTTCTGGAGGAAAAATCCCGGAAGCTGAAAAAACGCCAGCAGGAAGCCAAGGCCCATTTGAGAAATGTCCGCAAAGGAAAAAAATAATTGCCAGCCACCGTAGGGGCGGCTATCAGCCGCCCGCCAACCAACGCTCCTGCGTGTTCCGTTGAATGGCACGATGTCGGACATGGTACTTTCTTCGCCCAACCCGGTTTCTGATTGCGGACCGATTCCGCGCAGGCGGATGATATCCGCCCCTACAGTGGACGCTTTGATTGATTGAAGTTATGTAAGGATGTTTGAACTCCCCTCCGGGGGATTCAGACTGTGTTGTATTATGGAGGTGCGTATAGTATATGAGTTTCGTGAAGTATCGCTTGAAGGAGGTCGCCGCCGATCTGGGGATTACCCCCAAGGAGGTCGGGGAGATCCTCGCCCGGTTTTTTGAAAAGCCCAAGTCCAATACCCAGATTCTCACCGACGAAGAGCTGAACGTGGTTTTCGACTGCGTCACGCAGACCCACCAGATCGATTCTCTGGAGCAGGTATTCGCCGCCAAGCCCAAGGAAGCCCCCAAGCCCGCTCCCCAGGCGGCAGCCCAGAATTCCCAGTCCGAGCCCGCCAAGGCTCAGAAGCCTCAGCAGTCCGCCAATCCCCAGCAGTCCAAAGCCGCGCCCGCTCCTCAGGCGGAGCCTGCCAAGGCCGAAAAGCCCAAGGAGCCCGAACGCAAGCGGGAACGCCGGGTGGTGGATACCTCCGCCGTCCAGGTGAACGCCAACCGCTTTGCCGACGTGGACAACCTGGTGTCCGAGCGGGTGCAGAACTACCAGGGCGGTAAGCAGCGCATCGGCGGCGGCAAGGGCAAGCAGCAGAACAAGAAGGACAACAAGTTCAAGGGCAACAAGTCCCGCAACGAGGAGCAGGAGAAGCTCCGCCGTCTGCAGATGGAAGTGGCCCGGAAGGCCCCCGTCACCGTGAAGATTCCCGACGAGATCACCGTGGGCGAGCTGGCCTCCCGGATGAAGAAAACCGCCGGCGAAGTCATCAAGATCCTGATGAAGAACGGCGTCATGGCCGCCATCAACCAGACCATCGACTTCGACACCGCCGAGTTCGTGGCCACGGAAATGGGCTGCAAGGTGGAGAAGGAAGTCACCGTCACCATCGAAGAGCGGATCATCGACGACCATGTGGACACCGCCGAAGAGCTCCAGACCCGGGCCCCCGTGGTTGTGGTCATGGGCCACGTTGACCACGGCAAGACCTCTACCCTGGACGCCATCCGCAAGACCAGCGTCACCGCCGGAGAGGCCGGCGGCATCACCCAGCACATCGGCGCCTACACCGTGGATGTGAACGGTCAGATGATCACCTTCCTGGACACCCCCGGCCACGCCGCCTTTACTTCCATGCGGGCCCGTGGCGCCAAGTCCACCGACATTGCCATTCTGGTGGTGGCTGCCGACGACGGCATCATGCCCCAGACCATCGAGTCCATCAACCACGCCAAGGCCGCCGAAGTGCCCCTGATCGTGGCCATCAACAAAATGGACAAGCCCACCGCCAACCCCGACAAGATCAAGGAACAGCTGACCAAGTATGATCTGGTTCCCGAAGAGTGGGGCGGCGACACCATCATCGTGCCCATCTCCGCCAAGACAGGCCAGGGCCTGGACGAGCTGCTGGAAATGGTGCTGCTCACTGCCGAGGTGCAGGAGCTGAAGGCCAACCCCAACCGCCGGGCCAAGGGCACCGTCATCGAAGCCCGCCTGGATAAGACCCGTGGCCCCATCGCCACCCTGCTGGTGCAGAACGGCACCCTGAATCAGGGCGACATCATCATCGCCGGCACCTCCGTGGGCCGCGTCCGTGTCATGACCAACGACAAGGGCCGCACCGTGAAGTCCGCCGGCCCCTCCATCCCCGTGGAGATCACGGGTCTTGCCGAGGTTCCCACCCCCGGTGACGAGTTCAACGCCGTTACCGACGAGCGCATGGCCCGGGAACTGGTGGAGCAGCGCAAGCAGGCCCAGAAGGACGCCCTGGCCAAGCTGAACCAGAAGGTCACTCTGGACAACCTGTTCAGCAGAATGCAGGAGGGCGAGATGAAGACCCTGAACCTGATCGTCAAGGCCGACGTGCAGGGCTCCGCCGAGGCGGTGAAGGCCTCCCTGGAGAAGATCTCCAACGAGGAGGTCCGGGTCAAGGTCATTCACGCCGGTGTCGGCGCCATCAACGAGTCCGACGTGCTGCTGGCCTCCACCGCCGGCGCCATCATCGTGGGCTTCAACGTGCGGCCCGACGCCGCCGCCCAGGCCAGCGGCCAGAGAGCCAACGTGGACATGCGGTTCTACCGGGTGATCTACGACGCCATCGACGAAATCGAGGCCGCCATGAAGGGCATGCTGGCGCCCAAGTACGAGGAAGCCGTCATCGGCCACGCGGAAGTCCGCATGACCTACAAGGTCAGCGCCGTGGGCACCATCGCCGGCTGCATGGTGAAGGACGGCAAGGTCACCCGGGATTCCCAGGTGCGCATCCTCCGGGACAACATCGTCATCCACGAAGGCGAGATCGGCTCCCTGCAGCGCTTCAAGGACGCCGCCAAGGAAGTCACCGCCGGCTACGAATGCGGCATGAGCGTGGTGAAGTTCAACGACATCCGGGAAGGCGACATCTTCGAGTGCTTCATCATGCAGGAAGTGAAGCGGTAAATGATGATTTGTCCGGCAGATACGGCATCGCCCCTTGGCTCCCCCTCTGGGGGAGCTGGCTGCCCCGTAAGGGGCGGCCTGAGAGGGCCAATGTTCGGTTTTCTGCTGTCATAATCTTACTGTAGTACCCTCTCAGTCAGCCTGACGGCTGCCAGCTCTCCCAAAGGGAGAGCCAAGGGGTGCAACAGTTCCGGAACATCAAAAAGCAAAACAGATTATTTCGGAGGAAAAAATGGCATCAAACCGAATCAATCGAATCAATGAAGAGATCATGAAGGAGTTATCCTCCCTTCTGCGCACGGTAAAGGACCCCCGGGTGCAGGATACCATGATCTCCGTTACCCGGGTGGAAACCACCCCGGATCTGCGCTACACCAAGGTGTACGTCAGCTTCCTCCAGGAGGACCGGGCCAAGGACGCCATGGCGGGGCTCAAGTCCGCCGGCGGCTACCTGCGCCGGGAGCTGGGGCACAATCTGCAGCTGCGCTACGCCCCCGAGATCGTGTGGAGCCTGGACGACAGCATCACCTACGGCGCAAAAATGCTGAAACTCATCAATTCCCTGGAGACCGGCCATGAAGAATCTGACGAGGACTGAAACCGCCGATTTTCTGGCCGCCCATGACCACTATCTCATTCTCACCCACACCCGCCCCGACGGCGACACCATCGGCTCCGCCGCGGCCCTTTGCCTGGGCCTGCGCAGCCTGGGCAAAACCGCCCACATCCTGGAAAACAAAGGGGTCAGTCCCCGGTTCCGGTGGCTCCATGAGGGGCTGACCGTGACGGAAGCGGCGGAAGGCAGCTGCATCATCAGCGTGGACGTGGCCTCCCCGGGGATGCTCCCGGAGGAATTCAGACCCCTGCTGGGCCGCATCCGGCTGCGCATCGACCACCACAGCAGCGCCACCTCCTTTACAGACTGTGAGCTGGTGGACGGGTGCAGCGCCAGCTGTGCCGAGGTGGTGTACGATGTGCTCATGCTGCTTGGCTGCCGGCTGGACAAAGCCATGGCCGAGGCCATCTACGTGGGCGCCTCCACCGACACCGGCTGCTTCCGCTACGCCAACACCACCGCCCACACCTTCTCCACCGCTGCCAGCTGCGCCCAGGCGGGAGCGGAAATCTACCGACTGAACATGGAGCTGTTTGAAACCAACACCCTGGCCAGGCTGAAGATGCAGGGCTGGATTGTGGACCATATGAAAATGCTCTGCAGCGGCTCCATGTGCGTCTGCGCCATTCCCCGCCGGGTGGAGCAGGAGATGGGGGTCACCGGGGACGATATGGACAATATCTCCAGCTTTCCCCGCACCGTAGCCGGCGTGTGCATGGCGGCAACCCTGCGGGAAGCGGAAAACGGAGACGTGAAGCTCTCCGTCCGGGCCATCCCCGGCTATGACGCCACCCTGGTCACCGTACCCTTCGGCGGCGGCGGCCACAAGGGCGCCGCAGGCGCCACCATGAAAATGCCCCTCCCCGAAGCCGCCCAGGCCGTGGAGCGGATCATGCTGGAGCAGAATGTATGAACGGAATCGTCATTGTGGATAAACCCGCCGGGTGGACCAGTCAGGATGTGACCGCCCGGCTGAGAAGGGTCTACGGTACCCGGCGCATCGGCCACGGCGGCACCCTGGACCCCATGGCCACCGGCGTGCTGCCGGTGTTTGTGGGCCGGGCCACCCGGGGAGTGGAATTCTTTGAGCACGCCGAAAAGGAGTACGAGGCCATCCTGGTCCCCGGCCTCACCACCGACACCGAGGACACCACCGGCACCGTGCTCACCCGTCAGGAAGTGACCCTGACGGAAGATCAGCTTCTGGCCGTTCTTCCCCGATTCCGGGGAGAGATTATGCAGGTGCCCCCCATGTACTCCGCCCTGAAGGTAAACGGTCAGAAGCTCTGCGACCTGGCCCGGAAGGGCAGGGAAGTGGCCCGGGAACCCCGGCCCATTACCATCCATGAACTCACCTTCCTCGGCTTTGAGGAAGGAAATGTCAGATTGCAGGTGGCCTGCTCCAAGGGCACCTACATCCGCACCCTGTGCAAGGACATCGGTGAAGCCCTGGGCTGCGGTGCCTGCATGGGCAGCCTTCGCCGCACCCAGGCGGGGGATTACACCCTGGCCGATGCCGT
>JALFGI010000103.1 GCA_022777455.1 Clostridiales bacterium
GAAGCTCGATGAGGGCAAATCTGCTGCTGTTGCACGATCTCACGTTGCTAAAAAACTTGTTCGTGTTGTCTATTCACTACTAACTCATTCTAACGCCTTTTCTGACCAACTTGCTGCTTGACTTTCCATAGTTGGTCTACGGAATGAACGAACCCCCTTCCGAAAACCGGAAGGGGGCTGATTCTATCAGGCGTTTCTCACGGCGGCGAAGCCGGCCTCCAGATCGGCCAGGATATCGTCAATGTGCTCAGTGCCGATGGACAGGCGGATGGTGTTCTGGTAGATGCCCACGTCTGCCAGCTCCTCGTCCGTCAGCTGGCTGTGGGTGGTGGAGGCGGGATGGATCACCAGGCTCTTCACGTCTGCCACGTTGGCAAGGAGGGAGAAGATTTTCAGGTTGTCGATGAACTTGAAAGCCTCCTCCCGGCCGCCCTTGATCTGGAAGGTAAAGATGGACGCGCCACCGTTGGGGAAGTATTTTTCGTACAGGGCGTGGTCCGGATGATCCGGCAGGCTGGGATGGTTCACCTTCTCCACCAGAGGATGGTTCACCAGGTAGTCCACCACCTTTTTGGCGTTTTCTGCGTGGCGCTCCAGCCGCAGGCTCAGGGTCTCCGTGCCCTGGAGCAGCAGGAAGGCGGCGAAGGGGGAGATGCAGGCGCCTTCATCCCGCAGGAGGATGGCCCGGATATAGGTGACGAAGGCGGCCTTCCCGGCAGCCTCGGTGAACTTCACCCCATGGTAGCTGGGGTTGGACTCCGAAATCCAGGGATACTTCCCGGAGGCGGCCCAGTCGAAGGTTCCGCCGTCCACAACCACGCCGCCCAGGGTGGTGCCGTGACCGCCGATGAATTTGGTAGCGGAGTGAACCACTACGTCTGCGCCATGCTCAATGGGGCGGATGAGGTAGGGGGTGCCGAAGGTGTTGTCGATCACCAGGGGCAGGCCGTGGCGGTGGGCAATTTCCGCGATGGCATCAATGTCCGGAATGTCGGAATTGGGGTTGCCCAGGGTTTCGATGTAGATGGCCTTGGTGTTGGGACGGATGGCGTTCTCCACTTCCTTCAGGTCGTGGGCATCCACAAAGGAGGCGGAGATGCCGTACAGGGGCAGGGTGTGGGCCAACAGGTTGGAGGTGCCGCCGTAGATGGTTTTCTGGGCCACAATGTGCTCCCCCTGCTTGGCCAGGGCCTGAAGGGTGTAGGTAATGGCCGCTGCGCCGGAGGCCACCGCCAATCCGGCCACGCCGCCCTCCAGCGCCGCGATCCGATCCTCAAACACGCCCTGGGTGGAATTGGTCAGGCGGCCGTAGATGTTCCCCGGGTCTGCCAGGCCGAACCGGTCGGCGGCGTGCTGGCTGTTGCGGAACACATAGGAGGTGGTGGCGTAAATGGGCACTGCCCGGGCATCGGAGGCGGGATCGGCCTGCTCCTGGCCAACGTGAAGCTGCAGGGTTTCAAATTTATATTCAGACATATGCTTTCCTCATTTCTATATCATTTTTCCGGAATCTGAGCACAAAAAACGAGAGCGCACAGTCGCTCCCGGGCAAATGGTACAGGCAAGCCCATGCAAAGGGTTTATATTTCGGCGCAGCACAGCAGCCCGCCGAAGCCACCTGGCCATGAATCCATGCCCGGGAGAAACGCATTCGACCGCTCATCATCCGCTGTGCAAAATAACGTTCGCTCATGGTACTCTGCTCCTTTCTGCGTGCTCACTCCTGATGTTGGTAATATACACCTATTATCCTACTATGCCAATAGGGAAATGATTTTTCCAGTTACCCCGGAAAGGCAAATTACAAAATCCCGCTGTAGGGGCGGAGCTTGACCCGCCCGCCATCAGACAGCCCACGTGCTCCAAACCGGCGAGTCAAAACCCGCCCCTACAGCGGTTGGTGCGGCAAACATCAATTGGACCTTCTTGATTCTACGGCGAATGTGGGGTATAATAGGGGAAAAAGGAAGCGGACAGATTGACCGCAAAAGGACGCTACAATCTGCAGGTAATGCCGGACCTGCTTTTGCGGACCGGCTTAACAAAGGAGATAAACCATGAAAAATGCCAGCAAGGAAGCCTGCCACTGCAAAAATGTGACCTATGCCAAAATCAAAGCCGCCATTGACCGAGGCGCAAAAACGCCGGAGCAGGTGCAGGCAATTACCGGTTACGGCACCGGCTGCGGCCAGTGCCGGGAGTTTGTGGATTACCTCATCCGGCAGCTGCTGGAGGAGCAGAAATCGTAAGGGACAAAAAAATTTAAAAAAAGGATTGCAAAAAAGAAATGTGCATGATATAATGTTCCGTGTGTCCGACGTGGATGTGATACACCAGATATTGGGATGTCGCCAAGCGGTAAGGCACCAGACTTTGACTCTGGCATTCGTCGGTTCGAATCCGGCCATCCCAGCCAGTTTCCTTCATATGCGGTTCGCTAGCTCAGTAGGTAGAGCAACGCCCTTTTAAGGCGTGGGTCCAGGGTTCGAATCCCTGGCGAGCCACCAAACAGAAAATCCTGTCGACATTCGGCAGGATTTTCTGTTTGTATTATTCATTTTTCATTACTCATCCTTCATTATTCATTGCATGAAAGGATTTTCTGAATGAATAATGAAGAATGAAGCCGCTTCGCTGATGAATAATGAATAATTGCCATGTTTCGGATGATGTGATAACAGAAACGCAGACCTGTGAGGAGGTGCGGATAATGCGCGAAAATTTGCTGATCGATAAATCAATTGTCTTTGCCGCGCGAATCATCAAGCTACATAAGCACCTGATAAGAACCCAAAAGGAAACCATCATTTCAAAGCAGATTGTCCGCAGTGGCACCAGTATCGGTGCAAATATCAACGAGGCGAACTATGGTCAGAGCAATGTGCCTCTCAAGTGTTGCTTAAACACACGGCAAAAAGCGACTTGTTTCGGCAAGCCGCTTTTTATTTTCGGAAAATGGTTGATTGTATTCAAGATTGCATGATATAATGTCTTGAAATAAGAATCCAGGGGCGTGTGTTATGCTGATCAACTCGGGAGAATATTTTGAGAC
The DNA here is from genome assembly GCA_022777455.1 of Clostridiales bacterium. Next base: position 3,053 of record JALFGI010000103.1, read on the forward strand.
AATTGAGCAAATAAAACAGGAAATCCGAGCGGCACAGTATAAAGCGGCACTGCAGGTCAACAGAGAGCTGATCCTGCTGTACCACTCCATAGGTACCGTAATCAACGAGCACAAAACATGGGGCAACAAATTTGTGGACAGCCTTGCGAAGGATATTAAGTTATCTTTTCCGAATGCCACCGGCTTCTCTGTCCGCAACTTAAAATATATGGCCAAATTTGCTCGGGCATATCCAGATCTTGAATTTGTGCAGATGGTGTCTGCACAAATTCCATGGTCACACAATATTGCAATTTTAGAGAAGGTGAAAGAACCGAAGCAGCGTGCCTGGTATATCCAAAAAACGATCGAAAACGGATGGTCCCATAATGTCCTGATTCACCAAATAGAAAGTGGATTGTACCAGCGTCAGGTAACCACGGACAAAATATCGAATTTTGAGCAAAGACTTTCGGCGCCACAAAGTGAACTGGCAGTTCAGACCATGAAAGATCCATATATCTTTGATTTCATTCCTTTCAGGGAAGATATGGTGGAGCGGGATATTGAACGGGCGCTTGTACAAGATGTAACCAAGCTCCTGCTGGAACTTGGAACTGGGTTTGCTTTTTTGGGAAATCAGTACCATCTGAACGTGGGCGGTGATGACTTCTACATTGACCTGCTGTTTTACAATCTGAATTTGCGATGTTATGTAGTTATCGAGTTAAAGACCGGAGAGTTTAGGCCGGAGTATGCAGGACAATTAAATTTTTATCTATCCGCCGTAGATGGCCTGATGAAGCAGCCCCAGGACAATCCCACCATTGGTCTGCTGCTGTGTAAGAGCAAAAACAATCTGGTGGCAGAATATTCTCTGAAAGACATGAGTAAACCCATCGGTGTCAGTGAGTACCGGATAACCAGCCACCTGCCCGCCGAACTAGAAAAACAGCTTCCCTCCGTGGAGGACATTCAGAAACGAATCAATTAGCAGAAAACGTACTTCAAACAGCCGCTGATCGTTCTGCCGCACGTTTTGATCAAATCCATTCCGTCGGAACTTTCCCTTGCTTTTTCTTCCGGGATAGGGTATAATTCTGCCGTACAGAAAGAAAAAATTCACTTGACTACCATGGAACAAGGAGTGTAACCCATATGGAAAACCTGGAAAATGAACTGACTGCCGAGCAGGAAGA
>JALFGI010000107.1 GCA_022777455.1 Clostridiales bacterium
GAAGCTCGATGAGGGCAAATCTGCTGCTGTTGCACGATCTCACGTTGCTAAAAAACTTGTTCGTGTTGTCTATTCACTACTAACTCATTCTAACGCCTTTTCTGACCAACTTGCTGCTTGACTTTCCATAGTTGGTCTACGATATCATTTGAGATTGTGCTGATTATTCTCCCAGGAGCTTCAGCTTTCCCTCCTGCATCCAGCGCAGATAATCCGTGGGCTTTTCCATCCTCCCCGGGGTTTCCACGCCGCCGCCATAGAGCAAACGGGTGTGGTGGCTGTCGGAACCGGCGGTGACGGGCAGGTCGAACATCCTTGCAAATGCAAAGGCCCGCTCATTCATCTTCGCCCCCTCGGCCCCCAGATGGGCGGCGTTGATGGCCTCCACGCCGTCAATGTCCCGGGGGAAGAGCTGGAAATGGTCGATGTAGTCCCGCTCCCGGAAGGGGTGGGCCTGGACCACGAAGCCCCCGTCCCGGCGCATCATGGCCAGGGCCTGCCGGGGGCTGATCCGGTGGATGTCCTCGTGGCTGATGAGCCACTGCTTGTCCAGGTTGTACACCAGAAATTCCGCCCCATGGTAATTGTATTCAAAACCGAAGAACACCTGCAGGCCAATCCGCTGTCCCTCCTCCCAGGCGTCCTCATATCCCCGGCAGAATCGCTCCACCCGCTCCCGCCATGGCAGATCGGCAGGTACGGCAGTGTTGCCGTTGAAGAAATGGTCGGTGACAAAAATGCCGGTGTAGCCCGCCTCCAGATGGGCCCGGGCCATCTGAGCCCCGGTGGAGGAGGCGCAGGCACTGGCCTGGCTGGTGTGCATGTGGGTTTCGTAACGATACATAATCATTCCTCTTTTCTGAAGGTGCTGATGGGAAAATCGATAAATTGCAATTTGAAGCGCAGGGATTGACACCCCTCTTGGCTCCCCCTATGGGGGAGCTGGCTGCCCCATAGGGGCAGACTGAGAGGGCAATACATGGATTTCAGTTGCCATTGCCTTACTGCGGTACCCTCTCAGTCAGCCTGACGGCTGCCAGCTCTCCCAAAGGGAGAGCCAAGGGGTGCTACCGTATCTGCCCGCCAAATTACAATTTCCCGATTCTCTTCAAAACACGGCGCCAAAACGTGCGGCGGGCCCGACGATTCGTCAGGCCCGGTTTTTCTTATTTTCCTTCGGCTTCCTGCTGGGCCTTGAGGACCTTGTCCACGGAATCCAGGTCGAAGACCTCCCGGACCTTTTTATAGAAGTCCGTGTACTTATAGCCGTTGTCCACGTACCGCCAGCCTGCACCGGCGTAGGGGTCCTTGCCGGTGAATACGGCGGTGGCATTCTCGTGAATCTCCTTGAACTGCTTCTGCTCCTCAGCGCCCACCCGGGTCTGCTTGCAGAACAGGTTCTGGATGTCCAGGCCGTCCAGAGGCATCAGGCTGCTGACCTTGGTGTAGCAGATGTTCAGATATTTCAGGCTGGCGCACCCGGCCAGTGGGGAGATATCCTCCAGCTTCAGGCAGTTGGCCAGCTCCAGAAATTCCAGCTTCTTGCAGTTTTCAATGCCGCTGAGATCGCGCACCGCGCTGCCGGAGAGAATCAGGATCTCCAACTCGGGCATGAAGGCCAGGAAGCTCACATCCGTCAGCGTGTCGTTGTGACCCATGTCCATATACTTGACGCTGCGCAGGTAGCGCATTTCGTAGCAGGTATCGTCGGTGACATTGTACACCACCCGGATGGTATCGTCATTGGTCAGGGTGCTGTACCTGCCGTCCACACCGAAGTACACCCGCCACACCAGGTCCACGTTGTCGTAGTCCGCCCGGATGGAATCCAGAAATTCGCTGCTCAGGCCGCAGCGGTCCAGGATCAGGGTGGAGCCCGGAGCCATGATACTCAGGGCCTCCCGAATCTCCGGCTCGTCGGCGGTGGACAGGCTCAGGTTTTTGAACTCGATCACCTCGTCGGTGGTGGAAACGGTTCTGCCAAAGAGGGTGAACACATAGTGGAATCGCACCGTGGGCGCCGCCTCCACCAGCAGCTTCACATCCTGCCGGGACAGCTGACAGGTGCCGGAATCGTTCATCAGCTCCACATAGCTCAGATTGGGCAGGCTTTCCAGCATCCCGATGGCGGAGGTGATCTCGTCCACGGTCAAGCCGGCAAGGTTCACGCTTTCCGTCTGCTCGTCAAACTCTTGACCCCGGAAGCCCACGGTGTAGGTGATCTCCACATCGGGGTAAGCAGTGCGAAGCATCTGAATCTCGGAGTATGAGAGGCCGGTCTGGGGCAGATGCAGGGTCCTCAGCTGGGGAAGATACACCAGATTGGACCGCAGAATGGCAAAGCTGGTGCCGTCGGCGGGCAAGGACATCTGCTCCACCCACTCGGCGGCCCAGGTGCTGCCCAGGTCCACGGTGTAGGTCACATCCACCTGGGGATGGCTCTGGATATACACCATGATGGCGGTATAGCAGGTGCTGCCGGACAGGTCCAGGTGCTTCAGGTTGGGATAGTTATCCAGCTCCCGGATGGTGCTCTCAGTCACCACCATGGTCAGCGATTCCACCTCCAGATTCTCCGTGGGGGCGGTGGTCACCACCCAGTCCTCCGGCAGAACGGAGGTGGTTTCCCCGGTGGGAACCGTGGGGGGGACGGTATTCACATTCTGACCTGACTTGGGAAACAGCTCCGCACAGCCGGTAAGCAGCAGCATGGAGCAAAGCAGCATAGGAGCAGCAATCAAACGAAACGGTTTCATCCAGCAGATGCCTCCGAAAAAAACATAGTCTGGAAGAAATGATAGCATATTTCACCAGGAAAAGCAAGAAAGCCGGAAAATGTTTCAAATTTCTTAATATAGAAAAGTTATCGCTTTTCTCCGCCCTTCCCTATGCGTTTTGACAAAAAGCAGCGCGGACAGCCTTTTGGTGGCCATCCGCGCCGTCATTGGTTACTGCAAGCCCTGCTCGTAGGACTCAATCATCTTCTTGACCATCTGGCCGCCGATGGAGCCGGCTTCCCGGGAGGTCAGGTCACCGTTGTAGCCTTCCTTCAGGTTGACGCCAACCTCCTTTGATGTCTCTTTTACATCGTGAACCCTCCGTTTTTTGCAGCATTTTCGGCACTGTCAAGTTGAGGCGGAAAGTTCTGAACAGGTCTGATATTAGGAAGAGTTCCTATAAATTTGTAGTAAATTGTTACGTTTTGCTGGTAAGAGGCATTCTTCCTCGGTGCCTTCACATAGCCCTCCGGAAGAACCTTCGGCCCGACGACGATTCTCTCGATGAAGGTGAGCAGGGTGTCCCGATCCAGGGTCTCGATGCAGGAATACTGTTTGGCAAGCGCGAAGAATTTCTCATAGTTAGAGCGAATCTCATCCCCAACTGTGGGAACACTGAGCGATTCCAGAGCGGCCTCCAGGCTGAAAGCCTCCTTTTCCAGACTGCCCACCATGCTTTCCAACCGGCTGTCCGACAGCTTTCCTTCAGCATTATCGAGATACAGCTTTTCAATGGTCTTGTTGATAACCTTCAGCCGGGCCTGGGATTTTTCCAGCTTGTTCATCCGAATCTGTTCCGCGGAAGCATCGCTCATTTCCTCCAGCACTTTGTTGACCAGGACATCCACTTGTTCATCCGTGAGGCTGATCAGGCTGTTTAAGTCCTGACGAACCAATTCCAGAATGTCGGAATACTTGATGTTCACACCCTCACACGGGTTTTCAAATCGCTTGCTCTTGTGGTTGCAGGAGAGAAACCAATATTTCTCCCGCTCCCCCTTATAGACGGTGCCGGAGGAACAAAGGGAATAGCCGCATCGTCCGCAGACCGCAATTCCGCCAAAAATGCTTTTGCGGACCTGGTCATACCGGCGATAGTCTCGGTTCCCCTTCCCTAAATTGGTCTGGGCTTTTTCAAAGGTTTCCCTGTCAACAAGGGGTTCGTGGGTTCCCTCGGTGACGACCCAATCCTCTTTGGGGACGGGGATTTTCTTTTTGGATTTCAGGCTGGCCTTTCGTGATTTTCCCAGGATGGTGTTTCCCAAATAGACCTGATTCTTGATGATCCTCTTGACCGTGGTGTAATTCCAGCAGTCAGTGGCTCGGGCGGCCCCGGAATCGCTGAAATTGTCACGATAGAGAACACGGTATTTCAGCGGCGTAATGGCACCGGAATCCGTCAGCTCCTGGGCAATGGCGATGCAGGATTTCCCGCTGGCGGAGCGCTCAAAAATCCGCCTGACGATTGGTGCGGTTTCTTCGTCCGGGATGAGTTGATTCTTGTCCTTGGGGTCTTTCTTGTAGCCAAATGGCGGGCAGGCGCAATATTCGCCTTTGCTCCGCTTCATCTTGAGCACATCTCTGACCTTCCGGGAGCCGTCCCGGAGGTACACCTCGTTCATGGCAAACTGGAACGGTGCCATAACGTTTTCCAGCTCCGAGTCAAAGTTGTCGGCGATGGCAATATAGTGAATCTGGTGCTCCGGGAAAAACTGCTCCGCATAATAACTGGATTCCCGCATATCACGGCCAAGACGGGAAAGGTCTTTGGTGATGACCATATTGGCTTTTCCTGATTCCAAGGCTTTCATCATTTTCTGAAAGCCGGGACGCTGAAAATTGCCGCCGGACCAGCCATCATCCACAAAGGATTCCAGAAGCACAATGTCATTGCGGGCGCAGTAATCCCTGACGATTTTTTCCTGATTCAAGATACTGGAAGATTGTCCTTCCTTGGCTTCTTCCTGAGAAAGACGGTAGTAGGCATAGGCCATGGCCAGGCGTGGTGTTTTGCTGGACGACCTCCTTTTCGCAGTGGAATAGGGCAACGGTGCTGTCATCTGCATTGCAGGATTTGTTCTCATTCAACGCTCCTTACAACAGATGGGTTTCCGCCTGTATTATACGAAATAGTAGCCGGGGCTGTCAACGGTAATACTTGGCGGGAGGATTCTTTCAGGCGCTGGGCAACAAGATCCGCAGAAGTCCTGCTCCCCGTAAAGACACGCTGAATCCTATAAGTGGTTTGGTTGATTTGCAGCTCTTGCATGTTCTTGTTTCCTCCATTCTATTGCTGCCCAAGGGAAGCTCTGAATAAATCGTCTGCGGCTGAGCGGCGGGTCTTTTGCCCCATCCGCGCAGTACCAAACCCCAGAAATACACAAAGTATTCCCGGGGGTTTGGTACTTTCGGCTGAGCCAAAATCCCTCGCCGTCAGCCCTTGCCGATCTAATCAGAGCTTCCCTAGTTTTCCAGGAGAAAGGAAAAGTTATTCCCCCGTTGTGTTTCTTCCTCTCAAAGTCACATGAATGCGCTGGGAAATTCCTCCCCCAGCGCACGGCATCTGACTTTGAAAACGCTGTGCCATCCATTTGGTTTCAAATAAACAACAGCAACTCGTGGGACAGCGTTTTCGTTTCAACGCCTTATGGAATCCGAAGATTCCCCGTCACATTTCTTTCCGCCCCTGACGGTGGGCGTGGTACAGGCGGCCTTTGGCAAAGCCATCA
>JALFGI010000125.1 GCA_022777455.1 Clostridiales bacterium
TTTACTTTTCGCCGTTCCTCATCAGTCACCCAAATCGGTTCCGAAGTGCCGATTTGGGCGACAGCTTCCCCCCGGGGGAAGCCATGGGCGCTGCCGCGCCGATACGTTATACAACAGTCAATGTGCTTACGAAAGCCGATAACCTAAACAACAATTTGTCCATGTGCTTACCCATGCCCTTTTCTGCATGATTGATGGGCTATCTTTTATCCCTTTCTTTTATCTGTTTTCCCCATTGATTTTTCCCGGAAAGGACGGTAAAATAGAGCCAGATCGGAATAAATACATTTTGGAGGTTAGACAATGAATGTTCTTGTCACCGGCGGAGCCGGTTATATCGGTTCCCACACCTGCCTGGAGCTGCTGGAGAGCGGCTACGGCGTTGTGGTCATTGACAATCTGTGCAATTCCAATCCCAAGTCCCTGGAGCGGGTGGAGAAGCTCACGGGCAAACAGCTGAAGTTTTACCAGGGAGACGTGCGGGATGAGGCCCTGCTGCTGAAGATTTTTTCTGAAAATGACATCGGCTGTGTTATCCACTTCGCCGGCCTGAAGGCAGTGGGGGAGAGCGTGTCCATGCCCTGGGAGTATTACGACAACAACCTGAACACCACCCTGGTGCTCACCAAGGTGATGAAGCAGGTGGGGATGAAGAATCTGATTTTCTCCTCCTCTGCCACGGTGTACACTGCCGACAACGAGATGCCCCTGAAGGAAACCAGCCGCACCGGCGGCTGCACCAACCCCTACGGCTGGACCAAGTACATGACCGAGCAGATCCTCTCCGGCATTTCCCACGCAGACGAAAGCTGGAGCGTTGTCCTGCTGCGCTACTTTAATCCCATCGGCGCCCATAAGAGCGGCCTGATCGGCGAGGATCCTCGGGGCATTCCCAATAACCTGATGCCCTACATCACCCAGACCGCCATCGGCCGCCGGGAAAAGCTCAGCGTCTACGGCAACGACTACGACACCCACGACGGCACCGGCGTCCGGGACTACATCCATGTGGTGGATCTGGCCAAGGGCCATGTGGCCGCGGTGCAGTATGCCACCCGGAACCATGGCTGCGAGGTGTTCAACCTGGGCACCGGCACGGGCTACAGCGTGCTGGACATGGTGAACACCTTTATGGAAGTGAACCATGTGGACATTCCCTATGTGATCACCGCCCGCCGCCCCGGTGACATCGCCACCTGCTATGCCGACCCCGCCAAGAGCCGGGAAATCCTGGGCTGGCAGGCTGCCGAAACCCTGGCGGATATGTGCCGGGATTCCTGGAACTGGCAGAAAAAGAACCCCCAGGGTTTCGATACCCCGGAGGCGTAAGATGATATTTCACCCGGCCGATTGGCCGGGTGATTTTTTAGGGCAACACCGCATAATGGGGCAAGGAGATTCGGCGAGAGATTTTGACCCGAGCGAAAGTATGGAAAATGCGGGAATACTTTGTGTATTTCCCATTTTTCATACTGCACGATTGGGGCAAAAGATCCGCTGAAGCCCGCAGCTCCCATTGTGCGGTGTTGCCTTAGGTTATTTATCCTTCAGGATATCCCGGATCTCGGCCAGCAGGAGCTCTTCCTTGGTGGGCTCGGGTTCGGCGGGAGCGGCGGGTTCGGGAGCGGGCTCTTCCTTCTTCTTGGCCATGTCGGTGATGCGGTTGATGCCCTTCACCAGGAAGAACACCACCAGAGCCAGGATCAGGAAATTGATCACGGCGGCGATGAAGTTGCCATAGTTCAGTGTGTTGGCAATGACGTTGCCGGCCTCATCCACGGGGGCCTCCCCGAAGAGGCGGGGCAGGGTGATCTTCAGCTCGGAGAAGTCGATGCCGCCCATGAAGATGGCAACGATGGGCATGATGATGTCGTCGGTGATGGACTTGGTGATGGTGGAGAAGGCGGCGCCGATGATGGTACCAACTGCCAGCGCCATGGCGTTTCCCTTGACGGCAAAGGCCACGAATTCATCCCACCAGCCGGGTTTCTTGGGAGTTTTCATTGATGGTTCATCCTTTCTGTTTGATTTTTTATGTCCTGTTTATTGATTGTTCAGTGAAATTGTAATTCGGCGGGCTGGCGCTTACGGCGCCCTTGGCTCTCCCTTTGGGAGAGCTGTCAGCCGAACAGGCTGACTGAGAGGGTACCGCAGTAAGATAATAGCACCTAAAATCAAACCATACTAACCCTCTCAGTCTGCCCCGCAAGGGGCAGCCAGCTCCCCCATAGGGGGAGCCAAGGGGTGCGTCGGTTCCGGTACGCCAAATTACATTTGATCCAATGCCTTTGAAAACCGGTATGCGGCTTACTTCTTGATCTTCTCGATGACTTCAATGCCGCCCAGGTATTTTCTCAGGACCTCGGGCACCACCACGGAGCCGTCGGCCCGCTGGTTCTGCTCCACAATGGCGGGGAAGATGCGGGAGGTGGCCAGGCCGGAGCCGTTCAGGGTGTGGACGAAGTCGATCTTCCCGTCAGCCCGGCGGTAGCGGATGTTGCCCCGGCGGGCCTGGTAATCCCGGGCGTTAGACACGGAGGAAACCTCCTTGTAGCCGTTCATGGAGGGAATGAGAATTTCGATGTCGTAGGTGCGGGCCATGGAGGCGGAGCAGTCGCCGGCAGCCAGCTTCACGGTGCGGAAGTGCAGGCCCAGACCGGCCACCAGATTCTCCGCCTTCTTCACCAGCTCTTCAAAGGCCTCGTCGGAGCCTTCGGGGGTTGTGTACTGGAACATCTCCACCTTGTTGAACTGATGGCCCCGGACCATGCCCCGCTCGTCGGCCCGGTGGGAACCGGCCTCCCGGCGGAAGCAGGGGGTGTAGGAGAAGAACTTCTTGGGCAGATCCGCCTCGGTGAGAATTTCCTCCCGGTACACGGAAGCCAGAGCGGCCTCGGCGGTGGGCAGCATATAGAAGGTGCCGCCCTCGGTGGGATGGTTGGCGATCTTGAACACCTCGTCGGCGAATTTGGGGAACTGTCCGGCAGTCAGGCCGCACTGGTACTCCAGCATGTGGGGCGGCAGAATGAATTCGTAGCCGTCGGCGATGTGGGTGTCGATGAAGTAGTTCAGCAGGGCCCACTCCAGACGGGCGCCCATGCCGGTGTACATCCAGTTGCCGGCGCCGGCCAGCTTCACGCCCCGCTCGTAGTCAATAAGGCCCAGGTCGGTGCACAGGTCCACATGGTGCTTGGGCTCAAAATCAAAGGAGTGCTTCTGCCCGATGTAGCGCAGAGGCTGGTTGTTCTCCTTGCCGCCGGGGAGCAGATCCGGGTCGGGCATGTTGGGCAGGGCGAGCATGTTGGTGTACAGCTCGTCGTCCAGCAGCTTCAGATTTTTCTTGTCCTCGGCAATGGCCTCGTCGATCTTCACGGACTGGGCCATGTTGGCTTCAATCTGGGCATCCAGGGCAGAGGTGTCCTCGCCCCGCTTCTCGGCGCCCTTCTTCTGGCCAAAGAGCTTGCCGTTTTCCTTGGACAGCTTGTTCTTTTCGGCGGTCTTGCCCTCGGTGGAGGTTTTCAGTGCCCGAACCTGCACGTCCAGCTCCAGGATGCGGTCGATGATGGCATCGCAGTCCACTTCCTTGGCCTTCATCCCTGCCTTAATGGCATCGGGATTTTCCTTGATTCTCTTAATGTCTAACATGATTCTAACTCCTTTGATAAAGGTTATTTCTATTTTGTCGCTATGATTTAATGAATAACGTTTTTTGTAGGGCGGGGTCTTGACCCCGCCGACCCGGTTGGCTTTTTGAGTGGCGCGTTGATTTGTTCATTTTTCGGAATAACCACGGGAAAATGTCAAAAAAAGATATTTGATGCCATTTAGTCAACCTGACAGGTTTCGTTATCTGATCGGCGGGGTCAAGACCCCGCCCTACGAAATTGCGTAGTTTTTAATTTGTTACAAGCTATCACATTTCGTCTGGGCTTATTTCTGCAATTTCATCAGGGCATCCAGCAGGTTTTGCAGGTCGTCCTGGCCGTAGAATTCCAGCTCAAAGCGGCCCTTGCGTTTTCCGTTGACGATTTTCACACCCCGGCCCAGGTGCTTGCTCAGGGACTTTTCACATTCTTTCACATAGTCCACCTGGAACACCGTTTCTTCCTTCACCTTTTCCGGCTCCCGGCTCATGTTCTTGCACAGAAGCTCGGCCTGGCGGACGGAAAGACCCAGATTTGCAATTTTCTGGGCGGCTTCCAGCTGCTTTTTCCCGGTTTTCACCATGAGAATCGCCTTGGCGTGGCCCGCGGTGATCGCCCCTGTGCGAAGCATTTCCAGCACCTTTTCGTCCAGACTCAGAAGCCTGAGAGAGTTGGCCACGGCGGGGCGGGATTTGCCTACCCGGGCGGCTGCCTCTTCCTGGGTCAGGCCAAACTCGTTGATGAGGGACTGATAGCCCAGGGCTTCTTCCACGCTGTTCAGGTCCTGGCGCTGGAGATTTTCAATCAGGGCCAGCTCCATGGCCTTTTTGTTGTCCGCTTCGATGACGATGGCGGGAACCTCGGTGAGCTCCGCCATTCTCGCGGCCCGCCAGCGGCGCTCGCCGGCGATGATCTGATAGTAGCCCTCGCCGGTTTCCCGCACCGTCAGGGGTTGTATGATTCCGTGCTGCCGGATGGATTCTGCCAGGGCTTCCAGCTCCTCCTGGTCAAAATCCTGCCGGGGCTGTTCCGGGTTTGGCTCCACCCGGTGCAGGGGGAGCATCCGGTAGGCGCTGTCCTCGGGAGGCGCTTCCATGAAGTCCCCCAGCAGTGCTCCCAGACCCTTGCCAAGTCCTTTTTGAGATGCCATTGCTCGTTCCTTTCTTCGCTTATCTTCTTAGTTTCCGCGCCACTTCCTCTGCCAGCTCCCGGTAGGCCACGGCGCCCCGGCTGCTGCGGTCATAGGCGGTGATGGGCAGCCCGTGGCTTGGAGCCTCCGCCAGACGGACGTTCCGGGGGATGGAGGTGGTGAATACCTTGCCGGGGAAGTGACGTCGCACCTCCTGAGCAACCTGGGTGGAGAAATTGGTGCGGCCGTCAAACATGGTCAGCACCACGCCGAAAATATCCAGGCCGGGATTCAGCCGGCGTTTGACGCTGCGCAAGGTGGCCATGAGATCGCTGAGGCCCTCCAGGGCGAAATACTCGCACTGGACGGGAATCAGGATGCCGTCTGCGGCCACCAGACCGTTGAGGGTGAGCATTTCCAGGGAAGGGGGGCAGTCGATGAAAATCAAATCGTACCGGTCCCGCAGCTTGTCCAGTTCCTTTCCCAGCCGGCGCTCCCGGTGGTCCATGCCGATGAGCTCCACCCCCGCGCCCGCCAGGTCGGCGGAGGAGGGGATGACGTCGGCAAACTGGGTTTTCACCACGGCCTGCTCTGCGGTGGCTTCCTGGATGATCATGCTGTAGCTGGTGTGCTTCACTCTCCGCTTGTCGATGCCAAGGCCGGAGGTGGCGTTTGCCTGGGGATCGAAATCGCACACCAGAACCCGCTGACCCCGCTCCGTCAGGGCGGCGGCCAGGTTGACGGCGGTGGTGGTTTTGCCCACGCCGCCCTTCTGATTCACCACTGCAATGATTGTGCCCATTCTTTCTCTCCCTCTGCATTTTCTTTTTGTTTCACGTGAAACAATCTGTGCCTCGCCGGATCTGAATGTTTCACGTGGAACATTCAGTCGGTCTGCCCGGTGATATCCGCGCCGGTGGTGGGGGCGGTGACATCCTCGGTGGATTTGGTTACCGTAGAATAATTCTGGCCCACCGGGGGCTGGGTGTTGCCCCGCAGGATTCGGACCATGACAAAAATCATGGCGATGAGCAGGATGACCAGCACTGCCACCGCAGACGCCAGGCGGCGGATGATGCGCTTCTGATTTTTAATCTGCGTCTCCGGCGAGATGATATCCAGCCAGTCCTGGCTGCGCCGGGTGTAGGAGGCGCTGCGATCCTTGGGCAGCTGCACGATGGTGCCGGGCTTTACAGGGTACCGGGTCATTTCCTCCCGGCAGGCTTCGCAAAAGGTCTGATCGGATTCCCGGCCACATTTCAGGCAGTTCAAGGGTTGCACCTCCTTTGGACAGATGATTGAATATTTTACAACACTTTTAACGATTCGTAAAGAGGAAAAAGAAAAAAAGCGGAATTCAAATGCCGCGAAACAAGATATGAGATATGAGATATAAGATATAAGATATAAGATATCCTAATTGGGAACCGGTTCATCCTTTTATAATCTGCAATACGGAAACCAAACATCGGCGGGATTATGATTTGCTTACTTGTGACATCAAGAAAATATCTGATGTGCTTATCGGATTAACGCGGCAAATTGGTGTTTGAGGGGCAAAATCATGCACGCGCCACCGTAGGGGCGGCTATTAGCCGCCCGCGCAGTACAAGCCAAAAATGATGAACCGGGTTGGGCGAATTCCTACAGCACCCCGACGAAACTGTAGGGGAGGCTCGCAGCCTCCCGCGCGGTATAAACCTACAATAACGAATCAGCTTGGGCGAATTCGTACTGTGTCGGACGTGGTACCATTCAACCGAACACTTTTGACCCGGAACAAAAGCGGGAGGCTGAGAGCCTCCCCTACAATGGGTACGGATTGCATGCCATTCAACCAAGCGCGCGGT
>JALFGI010000130.1 GCA_022777455.1 Clostridiales bacterium
TGCCATAGAGCATCACACCCAGAGCCATCCGAATGGACTGAGGCAGGATGGAACCGGCCAGGGCGCCGAACAGGGTGCCACTGACCCATCCGATGATGGGCAGCAAGCCCAGACCATAGAGGAAGGGCACCGTCAATTTCCGCTCCCGGGCCATGGCCAGGGCAAATACCTCATCGGTATTGATAAAAGCGATGCACAGCCGGGGCAGGGTGCCGATTTCCTGGCCCATCCGCTGGCTGAGAGCCAGACTCATCAGGGCATAGCGGCTGTTGATGATCAGCTGGGTGAGGATCATCAGCCAGAGGCCGGCGTTGTCCACGATCACCCCCAGGCCTGCAAACTGCCCGGCGCTGGTGAGATTGACAGCAGAAATCAGTGTGGCATCCCAGACGCCCAGGCCTTTGGATACCGCCATGGCGCCAAAGCCAAAGCTGACGGAAAAGTATCCCAGGCCCACCGGTAGCCCGGTGCGCACACCGGTGCGATATTCTTTCAAATTCATGGTTTTTCTCTCTTTTCATCCTCGTTAGAGTGCCGTTTCACTATCATACTCTTTCCAAAGTGCATCGTCAAGTATTTTTGGGGGACCTCCTTCGACAGTTCTGTGAAATCCATAAGAATTATTTGGAAAAAGCCGCTGCTTTTGGACGGGATATACTATAGGGAAGGGGATGCTTATGAGACGGTTTTTCTTTCTTTCCCTGGCGCTGCTTCTGATTCCGGCGGCGGACCGGTTTTTTGAAAAACATGTAGTGATGGACGGCCGGGTGTATGACCGGGCCGCCACGGTGCTGGTGCTCCGGGATGGTGTACCGGAGGACGGGGATGCGCTGGCCCGGTTTTCGGGTCTTTACTGGCTGGACCTGCGGGGCCGGGGACTTTCCCCGGAGGAATATGAAAAAATCGCCCAGGCGGCGGGGGACGCCAGAATCCTGTGGGAGCTGGATTTTCAGGGGAAGCCGGTGGGCACCGACGCCAGAGTTCTGGAAATTGACCATCTGACTGATAGGGACGTGGAAACCCTTGACTACCTTCCCAGGCTGCGGCAGGTAAACGCAGAAAACTGCCGGGATTACCCCCAACTGTTGGCCCTGATGGATCGCAGGCCAAACTGCGACATCCGCTGCGCTGTGGAGCTGGGTGGAAAGCTGCTCTCCTCCCGGGACCGCTCCCCCGCTCCCGGCCCCTGCACCGACGAAGAACTGCGCCTGGCCCTGGCCCTGCTGCCCAACATCCAGCGCGTAGATCTGCGCCAGACGGGGCTTTCTTCCCGGCAGGCAAGGCAATTGGCCACGGACCATCCCGACCTCCGGTTCCTGTGGGAAGAAACGCTGGGCGGTGTTACCTTCCTCACCAACGCCCGGGAGATTGATCTGTCCGGGGTGGTCATGGAGGACACCCAGGCGATAGAGGAATTGCTTCCCTACCTGCCTGAAATCCAGAAGATCATCATGTGCGACTGCGGCATCCCCAGCCCGGAGATGGCGGCACTGGGACAGCGGTACCCGGATGTCCGCTTTGTCTGGCGGGTGAAGCTGGGGCCCCTGTCCGCCCGGACGGACGACACCTGGTTCGCACCCATCACCAAGCATCAGCTCATCGGGGGCAGCGACGCGAACGAGCTGAAATACTGCACCGACATGGAGTGCATCGACCTGGGTCACTGCTGGATCAGTCACTGCGAATGGGCCAGAGAAATGCCGAATCTGCGGTATCTGGTGCTGGCGGACACCTATGTCAAAGACCTGTCCCCCCTGTCGGGTTTGAAAAAGCTGACCTATCTGGAGCTCTTCGTCACTCCGGTGCGGGATTACAGTCCCCTTTTGGGCTGCACCGGGCTGGAGGACCTGAACCTGGGCTACACCTACGGTGATCCCACCCCCATCGCCCAAATGACCTGGCTGAAAAACCTCTGGTGGGGCGGCATTCACTATGTTCCCTGGGTGAACGGACAAAGTCCGGCAGCCATGCTGCAGCATGGACTGCCGGACACCAAAGTGACCTTATACGCCGGTTCCTCCACCGGCATGGGCTGGCGAAATCTGCCCCATTATTACGAAATGCGGGACAAAATCGGAATGTATTATATGAGCGGCTAAAAGCGCATATGCTGCTCAAAAAATTGTTGTTTAGCGCCCTTGGCTCTCCCTTTGGGAGAGCTGGCAGCCGTCAGGCTGACTGAGAGGGTACCGCAGTAAGATAATGGAAGCCGAATTCACGCCATGCAGGCCCTCTCAGTCTGCCCCTTACAGGGCAGCCAGCTCCCCCATAGGGGGAGCCAAGTGGTGCGTCCGGTACGCTAAATTACAATTTGTTGAGCACTGCTGACTCTCTATTTTGGCAGGTAAACAAAATCACCTGACGGGATTGGGCCATTTCCTGAAGCACCTCCATGGCAGCTTTCATCCGCTCCTCATCGAAGCGCACCAGGGCATCGTCCAGGATCAGCGGCACTCCGGGGGTGAGCTCCTGGGCCACGGACAGCCGCAGGGCCAGATACAGCTGGTCGGCAGTGCCGTCGCTGCGCCACCGGGCATCCCGGAGAACCTCCTCCTGTCGGCTTCCGGACCGGAGGGTGAGATCCGCGCTCAGGTTCAGCCGGTCATACCGCCCCAGGGTCAGCCGGGATAAATAGTTCTGGGCACCCCGGGAAATTCTGGGGGCAAACCGGCGCTGCAGCTCCCCGGTGGCCTCCGTCAGCGTCTGCTGGGCCAAAGCCAGGGCGGCATCGCAGCGTTCCAGCTCCCGAATCCGGGTCTGAGTCTGTTCCAGCTGCTTTTCCAATGTCTGTCGGTCGCCCAGCGCCTGCATCCGGCCCCGGCACTCTCCGCTTTTGCCCCGCAGCTGCCGCTCTTCCTCCCGAAGCTGCTGCAGCAGCCGGGCGGTTTCCTCGGCAGACTCCCTGCACCGGTCCTCCCGGGCAGGGGGCTCAGCGGGACGGGCCATGGCTTTCAGGGTTTCGTATTCTTCCCCACACCGATGGGCATCCATTCGGGCATTCTCCAGCTCCTGTTGGGCCCGGCGGCAGCCTGTCAATATTTCGTCGCACTGCTCCAGGCTTTCTTCTCCGCAAACCTCACGGTACTGCTGCTTCATCGTTTCCAGGCGGGCGGCCAGTTCCTCCTGGCCCTGAAGATATCGCTCCTGCCCAAGGTGATGCTCCTCCATGGCCAGGGCATAATCCGATGCCATTGCTTTCCAGGAGGCAGGGCTGTCCGTACCATAGCGGTGACACAATTGTTTTTTCCGTTTCTGCCGCCGGAGCGCCAGCACCCCGGCCAGAATAACTGCCCCCAGCCCTGCGGCTGCGCACAGCACCCCGGGAATGGGCCAGCCCAGCCAAAGCAGAGCGCCGGCACCGGCAAAAAAGATGCCTCCCGCGCCCAAAAGCCACCAGTGGGAGGACCTCTCCCCGCTATCCCGCACATCCGCCTCCGCCTGTTCCGCCGCTTGCTCCGGGGTCAACCCCAGGAAGCACTCCGGCACCCAGGGAAGCTCCGGCGGCAGAGGAAGATTTTGCTGAAACTCCCGAAATTCCTCCATCTGTCGGCGCAAATTGTCCAACTGAGCCTGTTTTTCTTCTATCTCCTCCGAAGCCGGCAAATCGGCGCATTCCTGCTCCAGATCTTCCAGCCGCTTCTCCGCCAGGCGGTAATTCTGTGCTGCCTGGGCCACCCTTTCCTCATCCGCCTTGGCCCGGGCATAGGCCAGAGCGACCGTGTGATTGAGCAGTTCCTCCTGCCGGGCGGCATTCTCTTCCAGCCTCCCGGCGTACATTTCCTGCCGGGCCTGAAGCTCTGCCAGCTCCGCCAGGGTCGCCTGCAGGTCGGCGCACTGCTGTTGGGCCTGGGGCAGCAGGCCGGAACGGTTGTAGCGGCAGCGGTTTTTCATCTCCCGCAGACTCTTTTCCAGCCGGGAAGCGTCGCCGCTTTCGTCCCCGGTGGTGACCAGAGCGTTTAATCTGCGCCGCAGAGCATCGTCCTGGGTCACCGGCAGCTCCGCCTGGCGGACAAAGCCCGCCCGCTGGAACACACTGCGCTCCACCCCCAGAAGGAGCTGGCCGCAGTTGGATTCGCTCAGTTCCGGCACCTCCATGCCGGAATGGGTCTCGTAAGCCCGGAAGGCACCCATAGGAACCCGGCCTTTGGTTGTGCGCTCAATGGTGATGTCCCGGCCGTTCCAACTCAGCTCCATCCGTCCGGACATGGGGCTTCCGGACCAGGGGGCATAACGCTCCTTTTCCGGCAGACCGGTACGGGTGGTTTTGCTTCTGGTATCCAGACCATAGAGCATGGCCAGCAAAAAGGCACACCAGGTGCTCTTGCCCCATTCGTTGGGGGCGTGGATCACATTCAGCCCTGGCTTTAAGGTCAGGGTCTGATGCTCCAGCTTGCCGAAGGTGGCGGTCATGGAGTAAATTCTCACGGCAGACGCACCTCCTTTCCATTCAGCAGCCGGGCGGAAAGGGAGGCCGCCAGGCGAATGATCTCTGCCTGTTCCGGGTCCGCCCCTTCCAGCTTTTCTTCCAGCAGCCGGAAATAGACACCTCTCAGGCTGTCCTCTCCCACGGCGTCAAAGGGGTCCGCCTCTTCCTCTGTCTCGTCCCGCAGCTCCAGATAGCCCAGATGGGAAAAACGCTTTTTCAGCTGCTCCGGATTCAAAACGCCGTTTCCCTCCAGGGTCACCCGGAACAGGTCAGGACTCCCCGCCGGAGGGAGAATTGCCTCCAGAGCCGCCTGGGCATCCCGATTCACCGGTACCTTCAAATCATAAAACCTGGGCAGAGGCAGGGGGCGGAACACCGCCGAAGCAGTCTGCTCCAGCTCCACAATCAGAACTCCCTTCTCCCCTGTTTCATCCCAGCCACGTCCCATGGGGCAGCCGGGCCAGGCGCACAGGCTCTCCCCCGCCCGGAAGCTGCCGGTGGCGTGGATGTGTCCCAAAGCGAGATAATCCAGTCCGGATTCCCGGACCTGGGCGGCAGTAACGGGGCAGTAGGGGGAGGACAGATTCATGGCATCCCCGTGGAGCACGCCCACGCACCACCGGGCATCACCCTCCGCACGGAAGCCCGACAGCAGCGGCGGACAGTCCATGCTTCGGTACCCCCCGCCGTAGACCCGGCAATTCAGGGCCGGAAAATCCAAATAATCCATATTCCCGGTGAAGATGTGTACATTTTCCGGCCAGCTTTCCACCAGCCACGGGGAATCCCCAGCGCAGAAATCATGATTTCCCGGGGCGATGCACACCGGTACACCCCAGCGCCCCAGCTCCCGTTTCAGAGCCTCCACCGTTTCCCGGCTTGGCTTCCCGTCGAACAAGTCTCCGGCCAGCAGCGCCAGGTCACACTCCTCCTGCCGGATCAGCTGTCCCAGCAGGCCAGGGATGCTCCCCTGAGCCAGGCGCAGGGTTTCCCGCACTTCCACGCTTAGGGAGGAAAAGGGGGAATCCAGGTGCCAGTCGGCGGAATGCAGAATTCTCAGTCCCATTGGTCAATCCTTTCCGCCCGCAGGCATTTTCCGGTTTCGCTGTCCAGGGTGAACAGCACGCCTTCCAGCTTGGCTTTTCCCTCCGCCCAGCGGTAACGCTCGGGCAGATCTCCCCGGAATTTGGCGATGGACAGCTCCGGCCGGATACCCAGCACCGAGTCCCGGGGGCCGGT
Source organism: Clostridiales bacterium (assembly GCA_022777455.1). The sequence continues at coordinate 5,666 of JALFGI010000130.1, forward strand.
CATACCCAGATCCGTCACATACCCCGTCCCCTTGGGCAGCACCCGGGCATCCGCCGTGGGCACATGGGTATGGGTGCCCCATACGGCGCTGACCCGGCCATCCAGCATGTAGCCCATGGCCAGCTTTTCGGAGGTGGCTTCCGCGTGAATCTCCACCAGGATGAATTTGGCCTCCACCTGTCCAAGAATTTTTTCGATCATCAAAAAAGGATTGTCCGGGCCGTAATCCATGTTGCACCGGCCAATGAGGTCGATGAGCGCCACGTCTCCGAACCGACTTTCCAGCACCGTCCAGCCCTTTCCCGGAACCTGGGGGGCATAGTTGGCAGGGCGGATGATCCGGTTACTTTCATCCAGATAGTCCGTAATCTCCCGCTTGGCAAAGCTGTGGTTTCCCAGGGTAATCACGTCCGCTCCGGCATCCAGAATGTCCTCCGCCTGACCCGGGGTAATGCCCACCACGCTGGCATTCTCTCCGTTGACCACCACAAAGTCCGCCCCCACCTTTCTCTTCAGCTGATGCAGCCGGCGGCGGATCTGTTCCATACCGGGCGCCCCCACCACGTCACCCACCGCCAGAACCTTAAACTCCATTTTTCGGCACCTCCCGGGCGAATATTTGTTTCATTATAATCCATAACACCCAATTACGCAAGATGAAGATTTCCCGGAAACATAAACAGAAAGTTCACACTTTACCCCGTCTCCTGTGTTATAGTATTTGCAATTATGCAAAGGGAAAACAGACGATTGTAATTTGGCAACCGGAACCGACGCACCCCTTGGCTCCCCCTCTGGGGGAGCTGGCTGCCCCGAAAGGGGCTCACCTGAGAGGGTCAATGTGGTGGTTTTCTGCTGCCATTGTCTTACTGCGGTACCCTCTCAGTCAGCCTGACGGCTGCCAGCTCTCCCAAAGGGAGAGCCAAGGGGTGGTGCCGTATCTGCCCGCAAATTACATTTTCCGTCTCACGATTCAGATTTCAGAAATTCATCCACCAATCATCCATTACATACAAGGAGTACCGGAAATGCCGAAATTCAGTGTAAAAAAACCGCTTACCGTCTTTGTGGCGGTGATCGCTGTTCTGGTGCTGGGCGTGGTGTCCTATCTGCGGATGACCCCCGACCTGCTGCCAAACATGAACTTCCCCTACATCATGATCACCACCACCTACCCCGGCGCAAGCCCCGAGAAGGTGGAGGCCGAGGTTACAAAGCCCATGGAGCAGGCCATGTCCACCCTGGAGCACATCAAGGAGATCACCTCCACCTCCAACGAGAACTACAGTCTGGTTCTGCTGGAATTTGAGGAATCGGTAAACATGGACACCATCGGCGTGGACATCCAGCAGAAGCTGACCTCCCTGGCATCCTCCTGGGACGAAATGGTGGGTTCCCCCTATGTACTGAAAATCAACCCCTCCATGCTTCCCGTGGAGGTGGCCGCCGTGTCCATGGACGGGATGGATACCGTGGAGCTGACGGAATTTCTGAACGATACCCTGATGCCCAAGCTGGAGGGCATCACCGGTGTGGCCCGGATTACCGCCTCCGGCACCGTAGAGCAGGAGCTCCATGTGGTGCTGGACCAGCAGAAGATTGACCTGAAAAATACGCAGATCGCCAACGCCATCAACGGCAAGCTGGATGATGCCGCCGACGAACTGCTGGAAAAGCGGGATGAGCTGGAAAGCGCCCAGGAGCAGATCGACAACGCCCGCACCCAGCTGGACAACAGCAAGGCCTCCCTGTCCAGCGCCACCGCCTCCGCCGAGGCGGAGCTGAGCCAGCAGCAGGCGGAGCTGGTTTCCACCAAAGCGGAGCTGCAGAACCAGGTGGCCCAGCTGAAATCCAGCAAGAGCCAGATGGAAATGATCCTCACTCCCCTGAAAGCCATCCAGAGTGCCATCAATGCCGCCCTGGACCAGATGAATCCCCTGAAGGTGGAGCTCAACGAGCTGTACGCCCTGCGGCAGAAAGCCAACGACCTGGAATATCGTGAAGCCGCCTTCTATGCCCAGGTGCAGGCCGTTTATGAAAATCCGGAGCTTTCCGACGAGGAAAAGCAGCTGCTGGTGGACCAGCTTTATGCCGGGCCGGAATACGCCCAGATCCAGGCCGACCGGGCCGATCTGGAATTCCAGCTTTCCGTCCGGGGTCTGGATCTGGCCGGGCTGGATGCCCGGATTGCAGAGCTGGAAAACGCCATTGCAAACATCGAAGCCACCATTGAGTCCACCAAGCAGCAGCTGGCGGACCTGGGTGTGGAGGTCGGCCTGCTGGGCAGCAAGATCACGGAGCTGGAGGAGAACATCGCCCAGATGGATGAGGCTATCGCCTACCTGGAGCAGGATGTGATTCCCCAACTGGACAGCGGTATGCTGCAGCTGAAGGATGCCTCCCGGGTTCTCAGCCAGCAAAAGACCTCCGGCCTGCTGGAGATGAGCAGTGCCATGGCGGACCTGGCCGCCAACGCCGCCCAGATGGATGCCGCCCTGGCCCAGATGGACAGCGGCCTGGATTCCATTGAATCCAGCCGTCAGGATGCCCTGGCCAAGGCCGATCTGAACGACATCCTCACCATGGATATGATCTCCAGTATTCTCAAAGCCCAGAGCTTCTACATGCCCGCGGGCTACGTCACCCAGGACGGTGTCAGCTACATGGTATCCGTGGGCGAGGAAATCACCGACCTGGAAGTGCTGAAAAATCTGCTGCTCTTCGACCCCGGCATGGACGGCGTGGACCCCATCCGGCTGGAGGATGTGGCCATTGTGACCCTGACGGACAACCGGGACGAATCCTATGCCCGGCTGGACGGGGAGCAGAGCATCGCCCTGAGCTTTGAAAAACAGAGCACCTACTCCACCGCCGGCGCCACCAAGAACATCAACGCCCGCTTCCGCCAACTGGAGGAGCAGTATCCCGGGCTCCATTTCGTGGCTCTCATGGACCAGGGCGATTACATCTACATGATCGTGAACAACATTCTGCGCAGCCTGCTGCTGGGTGCTCTGTTCGCCATCCTCATTCTGTTCCTGTTCCTGCGGGACCTGCGCCCCACCTTCATCACCCTGTGCGCCATTCCCATCAGTGTAATCTTCGCCATCGTGCTGATGTATTTCTCCGGGGTCACCATCAACATGATCTCCCTCAGCGGTCTGGCCGTGGCGGTGGGTATGCTGGTGGACAACTCCGTGGTGGTCATTGAAAACATCCACCGGCTGCGCAGCAAGGGTGCCAGTGCCATTCAGGCGGCCGTGGCCGGTGCGGGCCAGGTGGCAGGTGCCGTCACCGCCTCCACGCTGACCACCGTCTGCGTGTTCCTGCCAATCGTATTCGTGGAGGGCATCACCCGTCAGTTGTTCACCGACCTGGCGCTGACCATGTCCTATGCTCTGCTTGCTTCGCTGATCGTCTCTCTGACCCTGGTGCCTGCCATGGCTTCCGGAATGCTGCGCAAAAAGAAGAAGGAGAAGCAGGACGGCTTCTTCGCTGCCCTGCTCCGGGGCTATGAGAAGATTGCCTCTTTCTCCCTGAACCACAAATTCCTGGTGCTTGCCCTGGCGGTGGCAGCCCTGATCGTCACCGCCTGTCTGAGCGTGGCCCGGGGCTTCACCTTCATGCCTGACATGGATATGCCCAGTGTGAACGTCACCGTCACCATGCCGGAGGATTACGACATGGCCCAGGCTGCAGAGCTGGCCGATGAGGTTTTGGCCAGAGTGAGTGCCATGGACGGCATCGAAACCGCAGGTGCCATGATGTCCTCCGGCGGCGGCTCCCTGCTGGGCATGGGCGGCGGCAGCGGTACTTCTCTGGAAGCCACACTGTACATCACATTGGCGGATGACAAGGCCTCCGGCGCCCGGATGGGTGAGAAAATCGTCCGGGAATGCGCCGATCTGCCCTGCGAAATCACCGCTTCCTCCGCTATGATGGACATGTCCGCCCTCACCGGCAGCGGCATTACCCTGGAACTCTACGGTGAGAACATGGATGTGCTGCAGAATGCCGCCCGCGCCGCCGCCGAGGCTCTGGAAAATGTGGAAGGCGTACAGAACGTATCCGACGGCCTGGAGGATGCTGCCCCTGCGCTGCACATCCAGGTGGACCGGGACAAGGCCATGTCCCAGGGGCTGACCATTGCCCAGATTTATATGGAAGTATCCCAGGCCCTGTCCAACATCCAGCAGGCCCACACCCTGGTGCTCAGCGGTACCACCACCGACATTGTGGTGGAGCGGCCCATGGAGCACCGACTGGACGTGGACATGCTGAAAGCCCACACCTTTGAAACCACCGGCACGGATGGGGAAACCAACACCGTCCGCCTCACCGACGTGGCTGAAATCGAAGAAACCACCAGTCTGGATGCCATCAGCCGGAAGAACCAGCGCCGTTGTCTCACCGTTACCGCGGAAGTCGCCGACGGGTATAACGTCACCCTGATCACAAATCAGGCCGCCAAGGCAATGGAAGCCCTGGACCTGGGAGAAGGCGTGAGCTACGCCTTCGCCGGTGAAAACGAAACCATCATGGAAGCCGTGGAACAGCTGCTGCTGATGCTGCTGTTGGGCGTGCTGCTGGTGTACCTGGTGATGGTGGCTCAGTTCCAGAGCCTGAAATCTCCCTTCATCGTCATGTTCACCATTCCCCTGGCCTTCACCGGCGGCTTCCTGGCTCTGCTGCTGTGCGGAATGGAAATCAGCGTCATCTCCCTGGTGGGCTTCATCATGCTCACCGGCATCATCGTCAACAACGGCATCGTGCTGGTGGACTACATCAACCAGCTCCGCGCCGACGGCATGGCGCGCCGGGCTGCCATTCTGGAAGCAGGCAAAACCAGAATGCGCCCCATCCTGATGACCTCCATCACCACCATCCTGGGTCTGGCGGATATGGCTTTGAGCCGGGCCGCAGGCAGCGCCATCATGCAGCCCATCGCCGTCGTGTGCATCGGCGGCCTGATCTACGCCACATTGATGACACTGCTGGTGGTGCCCTGCATCTACGACATCGTGAACAAAAAGGAGCTGCGCGTGGTCCGGGATGAGGACATGCAGCTGCAGGAAAATTTGTAACCCATCACGGGCCGTTCCTCCCCGGAGGGACGGCCCGATTCATACCCTTGCATTTTTTTCGGAATTATGGTATAAAATATAAAAAATAACGTGCTTATCGGTTGCATTCTGTCAACAGGTAAATTGCAATTTGGCGGTGGGTTGAATGGAACCAGGTTCCGTCCTAACTGTAGGGGAGGCTCGTAGCCTCCCGCGCAGTATCAGCCACGATCATAAACCAGATTGGGCGAATACGTACCACAAAGGACTGCATACCGTTCACCCGAACACTCAGTTGCACTACCTGGCGGGCGGCTGTGAGCCGCCCCTACAGTGAGTTGGGAAGCGATCCAGCCCGCCAAATTGCAATTTATCGAGTCGCAAAGAAAACCGATAAGTACAAAATCAATTGGAGTGTTAGACCTATGAACGTCCACGAATCCGGCGAAATGTATCTGGAAGCCATTCTGGTGCTGTCCCGCAAAAGCGGCTTTGTCCGTTCTGTTGATGTTGGGGAGTATTTGGGCTACTCCAAGCCCAGCGTCTCCCGGGCCGTGGGCCTGCTGCGCAAGGGGGACCTGGTCACCGTGGAGCAGGACGGCGGCCTGCACCTGACGCAGGAGGGGCGGGACATTGCAGAAAAGATCTATGAGCGGCACACCGTTCTGTCCCAGGTGCTCATCAGTCTGGGGGTCCCGGAGCAGGTGGCCGTGGAAGATGCCTGTAAAATCGAACATGACATCAGCGATGTGACCTTCGAGGCCATCAAGAAACACATCGCTGCCCACGAGGAGGTCAAATGAGCTGCGGCGGAGATTGCGGCCATTGTTCCGGCTGCGCGGGGGCCCTGGAACTGACCGGAAAGGAAATGGACTTTCTGCGCCTGCTGGGCCAGGTGGCTTTTCTGCCCGTGGCCCGAAAAATGGGCGACCTGACCCCGGTGTACCTGGAAGACGGCCCGGAAAAGCAGGAGGAAAACGCCCTGGTGCTCCAGCTTCTGGAAAAGAAAGGACTCGTCTCCCTGGATTACGACGCCCCCCTGAAGGGTGCCGCCATGGAGCGCTACGATGCTTATCCCATTCAAGGCAGTATCGCCCTGACCCAGCGGGGTCAGCGGGTTTTGGAGCTGCTGGAATATCAGGGGTATTCCGAATAACCGCCCCTGCAGTGGGTACGGTGCCCATTATAAAAAAACTCCGAAGGATTTTCGTCCCTCGGAGCTTTTTTATACGATTACATCGACGCTTCATCCTGTTTGGCCCGGAAGAAGGTAAACAGAGCCAGGGCAACAATGGCACCCAGACAGGCGGTCATGATGGAGTAGGAGAACACTGCCTTGTCGCCGTGGCGCTGGACGTAATACTCCATATAGCCCGCACCGCCCAGCAGTGCCAGCATGGCCACCCAGATGGCAGCATACCAGCCCCGGAAACCCCGGGCTTTGACCATCTTCACAGAGAACCATGCGCTCACTGTCACCACCGCCACGGCACCGGACAGCTGCACCACGCTGATGAAGCCATTGCTGCGCATATACAGCGAATCGTACCGGGTGCTGTCCAGCACCGCCTGAGTCATGCCGTACAGCAGGGCAAACAGCAGCGCCACATCCCCCGACTCCCTTTTCCGGTAGCGCAGGAAGAACAGAAGCAGCACCCCGAAAACCACCGCCGTGGCCATGGACTGGATCACAAAGGTGGCCAGCCGGTATTCCGGCGCACCGGTGACCACGTTGTTCACCGGGTAGGCAAAGGGCAGGCTGCGCAGATTCTGAAGCAGCTGCCCCCGGTCCGCAGCGCTGAAAAAGCAGGAAAGTCTCCCCACGGCAATTCCGGCGCAGCCGCCCAGGCTCATGGCATCCAGCAGCCCCGCCAGGTCCGTCTCCAACCGGAGCAGCCGCACCACCGCCGCCGTCAGACCGCAGGCCAGGAATACACCCAGCAAAGCATAGCCGCCGGAGGTGAAATCTCCCATGGCATCCAGGAAGCCTGTATAGCTGTCCGGCCGGAAATACCAGTGCACCAGCCGGGCCAGAAGCACCGACAGTACCAGGGCCATGGGAACCGCCACCGCGGCGGCACTCCCATTCCCTCGGGGCAGATAGCAAGAAAGAAACACGCAGATGGTCACCCCGGCAGCCAGAGTTATCACAATGGAGCTCCAGTAGACAAAGGTGCCGCCAACAATAAACGCAATCCGATCCATCCGGCTTAGCCTCCCACCGCTGTGGCAAAATAAAGGGGCCGCTGGTAAAGCAAGGCCAGGTATGATTACGAATACCCTGTTTATTATTCCCGGAATTACGGCAAATAGTACATCCCCATCAAATCACGCATGGCAAAATAATTGGGCAGCTGACGCCAGCCTGCGGCACTGGGATGCGCACCGTCGAACTGCATATGGGTGTCCGGAAGGGCCTCCATAAGGATTGCTTTGGCGCCGGAGCAGGGACGGCCGTAGAGTCCGTCCGCATTGGCCCACCAAAGGTTTTTCAACCAGGTCATTTGTTTCAAAGGCTCCGGAGAGGCATAGACCCGGCCCAGGTTCAAATCCTGCAAAGCGGTGCAGCCCAGCAGGGGGGACAGATCCGTAACATTGATGGTAAACATTTCCAGATAAATCAGGTTCTTGCAGCTGGACAGGGGGGAGATATCCGTAATACCCGTTTCTCCGATGATAAGATACTTCAAATTGGGCATATATTCCACCCAATCACAGTTTTCAACTTCCCACATATGGCCGATGTCGACACACTCAATGTCCGGGCAGTAGCGCAGCGGATAGAGGTCCTCCGTGGTGACCATGATGCCATTCTGCATCTTCCAGGGGTAGAAGTAGATGGAATCCGTCGGGAAATCATGGCGCTGGATTTTCACCGTCCAGACGAAGCGAATGTCCTCATACCGCCGGTTCAGCGCATCCATGGTCTCGTCATCCAAGCCGCAGCCGGACATATTCACCCGCGTCAGATGGTGGAAGCAGGGCAGCATTTTTTCCACATCCGTCTCGGACGCCACCGGCTGACCGGACAGGTCGAGCTCTGTTGTATCCGTGCGGAAGGTCTTTCCCGCAACACTCACCTCTCCCAGGAAGTCGCACTGGGGATATCGCTGCGCCAATTCCAGCATCTGTTCATTGGAAAGGCCGCAGCCAAGCAGATTGACCTGGCAAAGACCGGGCATCTGATCAAAGGTATCCTGAAGCTCCTGGAAGCTCAGGGATTGGTTGGAAAGGTCCAGGGTTTCCGTCTGGGAGGACAGCGTCCGGTTACCCAGAGGAATCATCCAGTTGAACGTAACCTGGGGATAGTCCGCAATCAACCCGATTCGATCCGTCGTCGATGGGAGCTGGCCTTCCAGGGAGACACTTTGGAGCTGGTGCAGCATGGACAGCGCCTGGCGCAGCTGGTCGATGGAGGCATTTTCCAGAGAAATATCCCGGGCGGTGTTCACTACTTCCACGCCTCCAACGGTGAATACGTAGGGAAAATCTTCCATACCTGCCGCTGCCAGATATTTTTCAAGTCCGGGAAGGTCGGCGCAGCGTCTGGCATCCAGGATTTTCAGCTGAGAGAAATAGCGGAGCATTGCGCTGTCGCCCAGGCCGGGATCGACGATTTCAATCTGGGTGGAGGTGGAGGGATATCTCTTTCCCTGAATGGGAACATTCCACACGATTGTGCAGTCCGGCAGCGCCTGCTGAATGTCCAGATAGTCCTGCTGTGTCAGAGATTTGCTCTGCAGGTCCAGGAATGCGGCACTACGGAGTAAAAGCTGCCCTCCTGCCAGTACAAAAACCCTTGAGCCCAGGAAGATCAAAGCGCCCACCAAAGTGGCAGCCAGCAGCGTCATCAAACAACCCAAACGGTGCCTTACGAAAAACGAACGGCGTTCCGCACGGAAGGCGGGAGCAGCGGTTTGTGAAACGCTTTCCCGGGACCGGACCCGTGGAGCGGGAGTGATTGCCAGCATCACCACGGAGGAAAGCACGATGATGCCCAAAGCAGCGCTCATGGTGCAGTAGGAAAACATTGCCTGACTGGCGTGCCGCTGAACATTGTACTCCATATATCCTGCCGTTCCCAGCATGACGGCAATCAAAAGCCATAGGCCCACATACCATTTGCGCATTCCGCGTCTTCGTACCATGCGGATAGAAAGCAGCACCGCCACGAAGACAATGGTCAATGCACCGAATACCTGGGTGATATTGACAAAACCGTTGCTCCGAAAGGTCAGCGCGTCATAGCGGGTGCTGTCCAGCACGATCTCGGCGGAGAAATACAGCAGCAAAAACAGCAGGCACACATCACCGGGGCGGAGCCGTGCCCGCCGTGTAAAAATCAGATAGACGAGCAGCAGCAAAACAAACAGCATACCGGCCCACATGGCTTGAAGCAGAAAGGTTGCCAATCGGTATTCCGCTTCGCCGGAAACGGAATTGGTTACGGGATAAGCCCAGGGAAGCTCCCGCAGGGTATCCAACAGGAAGCCACGGTCGGCGGCATCAAAGAAATAGGCAAGTCTGCCCACGCCGATTCCCGCGCAGCCTGCGATGCTTGCGCAGTCCAGAAGCTCACCCAAAGAGGGAGCAATACGCAGCAGCCACAGCAGAAATGCTCCAAGCAGGCAACCGGCAAAAACGCCCAGAAGCGCAAAACCGCCGGAGAAACGGGTCAACGCGTCCCTCAGCCCATCGTATTCTCCGAATCTGCAGTACCAGTGAACCAGGCGGGCACCCAGAAGTCCCAGCGCCACCATGGTGGGAACGGCAACCAGGGCTCTGACACCCCGGCGGGCTTTCATCAGATAAAGTGCAAGGAAGAAAAATACCGCCGTCAGCGTTCCGGCTGTGAGCAGCAGAGGACGCCAGAAGATGACAATGTCGTCCGAAATAAACGCAATTTTCTCCATGAAGTCAGTTCACCTCCGGCATGGCTGTGGCAAAATAGATGATGTCGCTGATGTCCCGCTGGTCACCATAATCCACGCTGTTGATCAGCGTGTTATTCATTACAATGGTGGCGGTCTGACCGCCGTCCAAAGAGTAAGCCTTGGGAATTCCCAGCTCTTGAAGCCTGGTGGCAAATTGCTTTAGGGTGGGCATATTGACTGCATAGGGCTCCATGTTCACGGACACCGTCACATAGTGCAGTTTCCCCATCTGGCAAAGGGCTGCCCGGCTCAGCGTCCCTCGAATCTCTCCCACAGAGTAGACCACAGGGGTGCATTGCTCCCCGTCCTGGACGATGACGGGCCCAAAAGCAAGGCTGAAACGGACGTGATTTTCCTGAATGTACTGCTCCACCTGGCTCTTTGTGACCAATTCTCCCCGGGGGACAAACAGCAGGTCCCCTTCGTCATCAATGAAGCAGGTGTCCAGAATTCCATCCTCATCCAGGCGGTAAACAATGCCGTTGTTTACTGTAATGCCATATGGACGGTATGCATAGTAATCAGCGCTGGAAGCTGCCACAGCGTTGACGCTTTTCGCCATTTCTGTGGCGGTGCACAAAGACGCAGAACCGTAGGTACCGCCGGAGAAGAACCGGCGAAACTGGGAGGGATGGGCAATTTTAACCTCGGAAAATGTGTAGACAGCGCTCTCGATGACCTGTTTCCAGGTGATGGCAAGGATGGTGTCATCCAGATAATATTGAACAGAGGTTTCATTCTTGATCGGGGTCTGCGGGGTGAACAGCGTGGACTGCCCGTCCAAAAGGGCTTGGGCTTTTTGCAGAATCTGCTCCATTTCCGCCGGGTTGGAGGTTTCGCCAAAGCACTCCTGGCGAGGTTTGGGAGCGACCAGATCGGCATCGTTGAGATGGTATTCTTTGGGAATATACACCACGCCGCTGAGGATGTCGCTGACGGAATTGGTGATGTACTGGCTGAATTTGCTCCCCAGGTTCAGGGACGTGCCCTCCGCATAGCCGGAGCACGCAAAAGTGCCCATACAGCAGGATAGAATCACAGCTGCGGCAAGCAGCTTGGCGAAAATCCGAAAGCAGATTTTATGTTGACGAGTCAAAAGATATCTCATATGTAAGCTCCCCCTATGCCGCAATTCCGCCGCAGATGATTTTCAGAAGCGAGCCATCGGATTTGACAAGCCATTGATTATTCTGGTAGGTGAGCTGAAGCGTCAGGTTGGTCTGAGCCATGGGGGCATCCTGCTGAAGCACCTGCTCAATGGCCGCAAGAAGGATCTGCCGAATCAGCTCTTCCTTTAAATTGCCGCTTTCATCATAGACGGAGTTGGTGCTGTCCATGGAATCCAACTGCGAAGTAAGCAGTTCCGGCCAGATCGCCTCGGTACGTGCCAAAACCGCATTCAAATCCAGCGCCTCAAATTGAACATCCTGCGCCAGACCGGTTTCGGTAGAATACATGTCTCCGTCAAATCGGTAGGAGCATGTCGCCTGATAGGCTTCCCAAAGCCTTGCCGCGATCGCGTCGTCAGGCTCCTTCTCCAGTCCCAAATCCGGATGGCCCTGTATTTGCCGGGAGACACTGTCATAGTCACTCTGACAAATACCATCCATCAGTTTTTGGGCACAGGAAACGGCTTTGTCAGGCACCCTCCAAAGGCGGCAGACCGGCTTCTGCAAGGAAAAAAGCGTTGCAGCCACGGCCAGTGTCCCGCACAGCGTTCCAAGGGTGAAAAACAGGATGGCAGGAAAGACGGATTGTTTCTTCATGAATAGTCCTCCAGGAAAAATGTTCCGAATTCAGGTTCTATTTCTTTGGGCGACCTATAAAACTTTTTTGATGGTTTGGGGGAGAGATTTTGTTCTGGCAAAAGTTTCCAAAATACCGGAATACTTTGTATATTTCGGTGTTTTCAAAGTGCATTGTTAAGGAAAAAGGTCCAGCCAAACCACAAAAGGGTAGCTTTCAGAGGCGCCCTTCGATATTCTCAATAAAGTGACTGTATGTAACAGAATAACACATTTCCCACTTTATATCAATAGGCACACCTGAAAAAACCCGGTGTTCCCAAACGTCCAGGGAAGAATCCCGGCTGCGGCTGATGAGCCTGTCACGGACCTGAGGGTTCATCGTCGCAGCGCGGAATTGCCGTGGCAAAGTAGATGATATCGCTGATTTTTCGCTGGTGGCCGTAGAGCACGGCGTTGATGAGCTCGCCGTCCATGGCGATGACGGCGGTCTGGCCTCCGTCCAGGGCATAGGCCTTTGTGATACCGCTTTGGCGCAGATTCCGGGCAAAGCGGTGGATGGTGGGAACCTCCGGCTGGGCATCTTCCCCGTTGACCTCCGCCAGCAGATAGTGGAGCTTCCCCAGCTGGCACAGGGCGGCGCGGGGATAGCAGTCGTTGATCTCCCCCACGGCATAGCTGTCCGGGGTGATCACCTGGCCATCCTGGATCAGCACCGGGCCAAAGGCCAGGCTGAACAGAATCTCATGCTGGTCCACGAACTGCTGGGACTGCTCCTTGTCCATCTGGTCATACCGGGTGGTGAAGAGCAGGTCTCCGTTTTTGTCGATATAGCAGGTATCCACCAGGCCGTTGTCAACCCGGCGCACCGTCCCGTCGTATACCAGAGTGCCCGCACGGCGGTAGCCGTAAAAATCCCCGCTGGAGGCCACCACCGCGTTGACGCTTTGGGCCATCTCCGTGGTGACATACAGCTTCTCCGACCCGAACTCCCCTCCCGCCAGGAACCGGCGAAACTGGGAAGGATGGGCAATCTTCACCTCCGAAAAGGTGTACACCCCGCCGTCCAGCACCTGCTTCCAGGTAATGGCCAGAATGGTTTCGTCCAGATAGTAACGTACCGGCGTGCCGGGCACCAGTGTCACATTGGGGGAAAAATACAGCGCCTGTCCATCCAGCAGCTTTTCTGCCGCCGAAAAATCCAGCTCGGCCGGGTCATCCGTCCGGCCGAAACAGGCCGGATCCGGTTCGGGAGCCGCCAGGGCATGGCGGTCGATCCAGTAGACCCGCTCCGAGGTCCGTACCCCTTCCATGGCATCGGACAGAGCGCTTTCCAGGTATTGGTTCAGGGCTTCTCCGGTGTCTTCCCGGCAAGCGGACCGGGCAGGGGCACCAATCCACCGTGCCGTCCCCCACAGCACCGACACCGCCAGCACGCCGGACACCATGCCGGGCAGGCTGCGCAGCACCCGGGACAAAAAGGCATTTTCTGCCATGAAATTCCTTCTTATGCTTATCGTATTCCGCCGGAAATTGCGGTCATCAGAGCGCTGTCGGGAACCACCCACCACTGATTTCCTTCGTAAACAAGCTGCACCGTTACAGCGTTCTCCACAGGGCCAACTGCTGCAACGGCCTCCCGGGCCGCCTCTTCCAGAACGGATTGGGCAAAATCTTCCCGGTACTGCTGATTGCTGTCATACACCTGGGACATATCCTCCGCCGCTTCCACCCGGGCCTCCAGTACCGCAGCAGAACGCTGCTTCAGCTCCTGGGTCAGGCTGGGAATGTCCAAACCGGACACAGTGAAGTCCATGGCCACGCCGGCGTCCGTGGCGTAGCAGCTGCCCTGGCTTCGACACTCCAGACTGGAGACGAAGGCATCCCAGATAAGCGCTGCCGCCGGTGTCTCCCGTTGGGCATCGGTGCCCAGGCTGGGAGTGCCGTACAGATAGGCGGAGGCCCCGGCATAATCTCCCTGGGAGATACATTCCATCATCGCCCGGGCGCATTTTTCCGCTCCTTCCGTCTTGCCAAAGAGCCTGGGGACCGCATTGCGCTGGGTCAGGCAGATCAGCAGCGCCGCCACCGCCAGCACCGCCGCCAGCGCCCCAAAAATCCAGAATGAAGCTTTGTTTTTTCTCATTTTCTCATCAATGATTCCCGTTTGCGGCCGGGCAGGGCCGCAATAGATGGCTGATTATCATGTCGGACGAAATCAGCAGGAAGGAGCAGTCATAGGATCTCCCGGTTTTTCCAAATTATCCGGTTTGGGACATAAAAAACTCCCCGAAACCGGGGAGGAAGTGTGCATCAGCAACTGCAGGGGAGGCTCATAGCCTCCCCCTACAGCGGGCGGGGTGTTATTTGAGCTCCCATTGCTTGATCTGGGCGGATTTCTCGTACAGACGCAGATAGCTGTCATAACGGGAAGGGACGATTTCTCCAGACGCCACAGCGGCACGGACGGTGCAGCCCGGCTCTGCGCGGTGGGAGCAGTCGGCAAACTGGCAGCGGCCCAGCCAGGGGGCGAAGTCCGGGAAGGCGTACTGGAGGTTCTCCTTTAAGATCACGTCCATCTGGTCGGTATCAAAGGAGGAAAAGCCCGGGGTATCCATCACGAAAGTATCCTCCCCCAGGGAGAACAGCTCCACATGGCGGGTGGTATGCCGGCCCCGGCCCAGCTTTTCGGACACCTCGCCGGTGGCCAGAGCCAGGTCCGGACACAAACAGTTGAGGATGCTGGACTTACCTACCCCGGAGTTGCCGGTAAAGGCGGTGAGCTTGCCCTGCAGAAAGGCGCGGAGCTCCTGCACGCCCTCGCCGGTTTTGGCGCTGGTGCAGATGACGGGGAAGCCCGCCTTTTCGTAAGTCTGCCGCAGCTGCTGTGCCGGGTCCAGATCAATCTTATTGATGCAGATCACGCACTGCACATTCTGGTTGCCCGCGATGGCTGCCACCCGGTCGATGAGGAAGGGCTCCGTCACCGGGTTGACGTTGGCCGCAAAGACGGCCAGGGCATCCACATTGGCCACGGCGGGCCGGACAAAGCTGCTGCTGCGGGGCAGCACGGCTTCCACCATTCCCTTGCCGTTTTCCACGGTGATTTCCACCAGGTCCCCGGTCAGGGGGGTGATATGCTCCTTGCGCAGCACACCCCGGCCCCGGCAGACAACCATCCGGTCCGGCAGCTGCACGTCATAAAACCCACTCAAAGCCCGAACAATTCGCCCGGTATGTTTCTCAGCCATGATTTGTAAATGTCACTTTCATCGTCTGGTAGTATTCTCCGTTGATATACAGGTCGTATTCCTGCTCTCCGGTGCCGGCCAGCTCCACGGTGAAGATATTGTCGCCCGCCTGAACGGTGCCGCTGGCCACCGGCTGGTCCGCCTGGCCCTTGCGGCAGATGATCAGGGCATAGCTCTCCGTGCGCACCGGCACATTGAAGGTTACCCTTTCCCGGCCGGGAGTGGTTGTGGCAGGGGCGGTGGCCTCCGTGGGGGAGGTGGGATCGCCGGTGAGGCTGCCGTTGGACACCCCCAGCAGGATTTCCTTGCTCAATGCCACCACGGTATCCGGCTCCTCCGACTGGTTGGCCACCTGGTTTTTTGGCAGGCTGCTGTCCACGAGGTAAGTCTGCACATTCTTGAAGCCCTTGGCATCCAGCACCTTCACGGCAGTCTCCACATCCAGATGCATCACATCCGGCATTGCAGCAGTGGGAATTTCCGGTCCCTCGGAAATTTCCAGGACAATGTGGGTGGTCACATCGATGGTGGCCCCCGCCGTCTCGGACTGGGTGACCACATTGCCTTTATTGATCTTGCTGCTGTAAACCTCGGTGGTGGAAACATTCTTAAAGCCCCACTGCTCCAACACCTGCAGTGCCATTTCCTTTTCCACATTCAGCACATTGGGCATCTTGGCCGTCACATTGTCCGGCCCGGTGCTTACATAGAGCTTCACAGTCTGGCCTTCCATCAGCTCCGCGCCGGCCACAGGCTCGGTACGAATGACGCAGCCGCTGGGGTATTCATCGTTGGCCTCCTCCCGGATCAGGGTCTTCAGGCCCTGGCCGATGAGGAAGGAGGTAGCCCGGTCCTGGGTCACCCCCACCAAATCCTCCATCAGCTTCACTTTGGGCTCCTGGCCCATACTGATGGTCAGGAAGATCTCCGTTCCCTTGGCGACGGAGGAACCTCCCGCGGGCTCCTGGTGCATGATCTGTCCCGCCACATAAAAATCGTCATACTGCTGGGGCCGCAGCCGGATGGTAAAATTGGGATAGAGGGTATCGAAATCCTCGCTGTACATGCTGCCGGTGAGGTAGGGCACCTCCACCCGGCCCCGGTCCTGGTTGATGAGGAAGCCGTTGAAAATGGCAGCCAGGAACACCACAATGGCAATGATGGCCACCACGCTGCAGGACACCACCGCAATGGTAGCGGTGCGGCTGCGCTGGGCATCCCGGCGGGCTTCCTCCTCCCGGCGCTTTTTGGCTCTGGCCAGGGCCTCCTGGCTCCGGCCGGTATTTGGCACCGAGGGCTCCGCCGTACGGCCGCCGCCCTGATGCACCGTCATATTGGGATTTCCAACGCTCATCACACCGCCCTTGGATTGGGCCACCCGCTGAGCGGTGGTTTTGGGCTTCGTGACGATGGGGGTGATCTTCTTGGTGGCGTCATCCACCAGGGTATGGTACTGGAAGGTCAGGGCAGGATTTTTCCGGAACTCCTCCAGATCCGTTAATAGCTCCGTGGCGCTGGAGTAGCGGTCCTTGGGGTCCAGGGCCATGGCCTTCATAATCATCTGTTCCATCCCCGCGGGAATGTTGGGATTCAGGGTGGTGGGCATGGCCGCGCCGCCGTTGATGTGATGAATGGCCACGGCCACGGGGGACTCCCCGTCGTAGGGCGGACGGCCGGTCATCATTTCATACATCACAACGCCCAGGGAGTAGATGTCGGAACGGCTGTCGGTAAAGCTGCCTTTGGCCTGCTCCGGGGAAATATAGTGCACGGAACCCAGAGCCTCTTTGGTCAGGGTGCTGCTTTTGTTCATCACCTGGGCAATGCCGAAGTCCATCACCTTCACGGAGCCGTTTTTCAGCACCATCACATTGTGGGGCTTGATGTCCCGGTGGACGATGCCCCGGCTGTGGGCATGCTCCAGGCCCTTGGCGATCTGGGTTGCAAAGTGGAGGGTTTCCTTCCAGTTCAGGATGCCCTTCACTTCCATATACTGCTTGAGGGAAATACCGTCGATCAGCTCCATGACAATGTAGTAGGCATTGTCGGAAGCGGAAACGTCGAACACCTGGACGATGTTGGGATGGCTGAGCATGGCAACGGCTTCCCCCTCCGCCCGGAAGCGGCGGCGGAACTCCTCATCCCCGGAAAATTCGTCCTTCAGGACCTTCACTGCCACCAGCCGGTTCAGGCGGTGACAACGGGCCTTGTAAACCACTGCCATTCCTCCGGTACCGATGACCTCCAGGAGTTCATACCGGTTGTCCAGCAGCTGTCCAATATATTGATTCATATTCTGAAATAGCTCCTTTCCAAACCGGATGTTACAGACTCACCAGCACGCAGGTCACATTGTCCGGGCAGCCACGGGACATGGCGATGTCCAGCAGGCGTTTGCAGCAGCGCTCTTTATTCACTCCATGGACCACCTCGAAGAGGATCTCCTGGTCGTCCATCATATTGCTCAGACCGTCGCTGCACAGCAGCAGATAGTCTCCTTTGGACAGTTCCCGCCGGAACACGTCACAGCTTACCATGGACTCCGTGCCCACGGCCCGGGTAATCAGATTTTTGCCCGGATAATTTTTGGCCATTTCCGAGGTCAGTTCTCCCCGGTCCACCATCAATTGGACCACGCTGTGGTCCCTGGTGACCTGGATGATGCCTTTCTGATTGATAATATATGCCCGGCTGTCGCCCACATTCACAAAAGAAACCTGCCGGCCCCGGATAAAGGCGGCCACCAAGGTGGTGCCCATGCCGTCGAATTCCTCGAACTGCCGGGCCTGGTCATAGACGGTGAAATTGGCCAGCTTCACGGCACTTTTCATAATCTGGTCCGCCTTGTCCCACTCCATATTCGGGGTCCAGGTACGTTGGATTTCCTGGGAGAACACATCCACCGCCAGGGAGCTGGCGATGTTGCCGGATTTGGCGCCGCCCATACCGTCGCAGACCACACACAGCAATGTATTCCGGTCCAATTGCCGGATTTCATAGGCATCCTGATTCATTTTTCGGACGCAGCCCTTGTCTGTCAGTCCCCAACTTTGCATGGCAAATCACCTCGTCTGTCTTTTTGGTGACATCGGGCAGAAAAATTCTTTCCTTCCGATCGTTTTTTCATAGGGTGGAAGCTCGCTCCCGCCGCCTGTACCGTTGATTGGCAGAGCTCACGCTCTGTCTTTCTGATATTTTCTTCTCAGCTGGCCGCAGGAGGCGTCGATGTCTCCGCCCAGGGTGCGGCGCACGGTGGCGGTGACGCCCCCATCCTCCAGCGTTTTCTGGAAGGCAGCCACTGCGGCCCGGGTGCTGGGCTTCAGGGGGCTCTCCTCCACATGGTTCAGAGGGATCAGGTTAAAATGGGCGGGCAGCCCCTTGAGCCGCCGCAGAAGCTCTTTGGCATTCTCCACGGAATCGTTCACTCCGTGGATCATGGCGTATTCAAAGGAGATCCGCCGGGAGGTTGCCTGGTAGTACCGGCGGCAGGCCGCGATCAGTTCCTCGCTGGGGTAGGCCTTGTTCACCGGCATGATGGTGTCCCGGATGGCATCGTTGGGCGCGTGGAGGGACACGGAAAGGGTCAGCTGCAGCTTGCGCTTTGCCAGCTCATCGATCTTCGGCACCAGGCCGCAGGTGGAAAGGCTCACATGGCGCAGGGAAATATTCATGCCCTCCGGGCTGTTCACCAGCTCCAGGAAGCGCATCACATTGTCAAAATTATCCAGGGGCTCGCCGATGCCCATCAGCACGATGTGGGAAACAGGCAGGCCGGAGTCCACCTGGGTGAACAGAACCTCATCCAGCATTTCAAAGGGCTCCAGCCGGCGTACCAGACCGCCGATGGTGGAGGCACAGAAGGCACAGCCCATCCGGCAGCCCACCTCCGTGGAGATGCACACGGTATTGCCATAGTGGTAGCGCATGAGCACCGTTTCCACGCAGTTGCCGTCGGACAGCTGCCAGAGATATTTGATGGTACCGTCCCGGGCGGATTCCTGCCGCCGCACCACGGTGGGCGGGCAGATGGGATACTGCTCCGCCAGGGCATCCCGCAGCTGTTTCGGCAGGTTGGTCATCTCATCGTAGGTGCGGATCCCTTTGTGCAGCCAGGTATACACCTGCTTTGCCCGGAAGGCGGGCTGCCCCATGTCCTTCAGAAGGGCGGACAGCTCCGGCAGCGTCATGGATTTCAGGTTCATTGCTTCCTCCGCAGACGGCAGATAAAGAAGCCGTCGGTATCGTATTCACCGGGAATCAGGGTGAGCATCCCGGTATCATTCCTGGGGAACACCTCCGGCAGGTCCAGAGGCTCAGTGCAAAATTCCGGGTGGTCCGCCAGGAAGGCGTTCACCACCTCCTGGTTCTCTCTTGGAAGCACCGTACAGGTGGAATACAGCAGCACC
>JALFGI010000136.1 GCA_022777455.1 Clostridiales bacterium
GGAGCCTTCCGTTACCGGTTCAAAGAAGCCCCACCGGTTGCGATGTTTCAGAGATACGGGATAACCGTCGTGCTCCAAACGATTGACATCCTCGGGAGCGGTGATACCCAGCGTGATCACTGCGGTATTGCCGTCGGATTGGACGGACTTCAATTCAATGGAATACCCGTCAATCGTTTTACCGGAACCTTCCGTCAGATCCGTGAGGTTTTCCCATCCTTCCACCAGTTTGGGCTCAATGGAAAAATCAATTGCGTCAGCCAGGCGCTCAATCTCCTGATCGGTCATAACCTCTTTTTCGATGGTCATATTTCCGACTGCATCACTGGAATACTGCTCGTGGATGAATTCATATCGAAGTGTTACCGTGTAATTCGGCATATCACAGAAGAGATATCCACGCCAATCGGAAGGAGACCGGAAGATCAGTATATCCACCCCCGAAGCTGTCCGATATGTCCATTCTTTCCAAGTCTCAATTTCTCTCAGGGAAATAACATCTTCTGTGAAGGCATCTTTACGCATATAATAAATGTGGCATCTTGTTTCTTGTTCACGGTCATCTGCATTACCTGGAACAGAGATATTAAAATCCATATTCAGATTGCCGCATTCCTGATAGCTGGCATAATCCAGTTCCATGACGGCTCCACTTCCCGGAACCACAATATCTTTCAAGCCTAATGCCTTGCAGACAAGCTCCTCCGTTTTGAAAGGAATCGTCCTGCCAATCAGTTTCAGATCATATTTTTCAAGAATTTCATCCAGTTTGTCCTTCATTTCCTGGGAATAAAGATGATAGGATTCGTATTCCGCAGGAAATTCCGGAATCAGTCCGTCCTTTTGCAGTTCATCGCGAATGGAGTGATCCGGATCGTACTCCTGCTTGAATTCAAACCATTCCTGTGCGGCCCTGTAATTTCGGCTGCCCTGAATCCCTGCAAGTGTCAGCACTTCTTCTGTTACAGCTTGCTGTCCGAGCCAGGCAGTCGCCTGCCCCGATTCCGGGTCATAGGCAAACACATCCTGAAGGGTTTGCTGCTGGCCAATATTGATTTCCTTCATGCTCAGCATATACACCACTGCGCAGCCCATCAGAAGCAGCATCATCGCGATGATGGCAGCGATCAGAAACGGTTTTCGGATAACCGGCTTCGTTCCCGACTCAGCCTTTGCGGATACAGACTCCGTTTCCGATTCTTCAATATATTTCCGGTCGATGTAACTCAGTCCGGTGAGCATGTTTTTCCCGTTCATACTTGAATTCCCTCCTGCTCCAGATAAGTACGAAGCTTTGCGCGTGTGCGGCTCAGCTGCATTTTGACCTTGCTTTCCGTCATGCCGTACCGGGCGGCGATTTCGACGATGGTGTCCATATGCCAATAGCGGCGCAGGAAAATCAGCCTGGTTTCCTTGGGCAGGCTTTCCAGGAACGCATCCATCACCCGCCCGATTTCCCTGTCCTCCCATTCCAAATCCCGCCGGGTATCCGGAATGCACAGCTCCATCTCTTCCGTCAGGGAAACGATCTCCGCGTTCCGCTTGGCCGCCAGGTTCCAATTCACTCTGTGCAGGGAAAGATGACGGCAGATGGAGGCGATAAACGCATAGAAATAGTTTGGCCTCTGGGGTGGAATGATTTCCCAGGCCTTCATGTAGGTATCGCTGACACTTTCTTCGGCGTCCTCCCGATTGCTCAGAATTCGATAAGCCAGTGCATGAAGTTTCCTGCCGTAGGCGGCGTCTGTCTGCCCGATGGCATCTTCGTCCCGGGCCCAGAACAAATCGATGATCTTTGAATCTTCCAATGGGTTCACATCCTTTCTTTTTCCTTCTCACCCTGAAAGTACATTTCTTACCTGAGAACGTCACACCTTCGTCGGATTTTTTACGATACAGGAAAAGGCGCCTGCTTCGGGATGGAAACAGGCGCCAGATGATTCGAAAAAGTTTTACATAACAAACTGAACGACACAGAACGCTGCGTAAACGCAGAGCAGGATAATTCCCTGGCTCCGGTGGAGCTTTTTGGTCAGCAGAGCGGGGATGGTCAAAAAGGCCATTACAAACAGCATCAGCGGGATGTCCAGCACCAGGGAGGCGTTGATTCCGAAGAGGGTATTGCTTTGGGGGATGTCGAAGGGCTTCAGAACCGTGGCCACACCGGAAACCAGAACCAGATTCAGAATGTTGGCACCAATCACATTGCCCAGGGACAGAGACCCATGGCCCTTCATCAGAGAGGTAATGGCGGTGACCAACTCCGGCAGGGAAGTGCCCAGGGCCACAAAGGTCAATGCAATCACGGATTCCGGCACGCCCAGCGCCTGAGCAATGAGGGTGCCGTTGTCCACCAGCAGTCTGGCCCCCAGGGCAATCAGCGCCGCGCCTACCACCAGCATCAGTACACTCATGGTCAGAGAACGCTCCTGCTTCTTCTCTTCCTCGGCTGCCGGACTGGGATTTTTCAGACCCTGACGAATGGTGAACACCAGATACAGCGCCAGAATCAACAGAAGAACGAAGCCAATGGGGCGGCCAAAGTAACCGGTGGCATAGGCATTCAGACTGTAAATAATCGCCGCTACAAAAAAGAAGCCAACAGGAAGCACCAAAGTTTTGGGTTCCACCGGTGCGGGCCGAACCGCAACCGTGATTGCCGCAATCAGAGCGGTATTGCAGATGATGGAGCCGATGGCATTGCCGTAGGCGATTTCACCGTGGCCGCTGATGGCGGAGGTGGCGGAAACCATGACCTCCGGCAGGGTGGTGCCCAGAGAAACCACAGTAGCGCCGATGATCAGCTCCGGTACGTGGAAATGCTCGGCAATGTCCGTGGCACCATCCACAAACCAGTCGCCGCCTTTGATCAGCAGCACAAGACCAACGGCAAACAGCAAAACGGGAATCAACATAATAATAACTCCTTTTCTTTCAAAAAAATAAGCCTGAACATTCTCTGAGAATGCCAGGCAACAGTAAGAGGGGCATGCATGCTGGAAACCTGACATGCACGAGTCTCGCAATTGGCAGCAGACCAGGTTAATAAAACCGGGACTGTTGATCTGCTGCGCGATAAACGCTTGCTACTCCCTCATACAATATGGAATTGGATAAAAAATATCATATGCTTCCGGAAAAGTCAAGAGCTTTCCGGAAGCATATGGGAAATTTACCGACGGATGGAATATTCTACCGGCGTATCGGCGGGCATATCCAGCAAATCAGGATGGGCCAGCAGCTCCTTCACCAGAGCCACCGTACCGGAGTAGTAGTAGCCGTCGGCAATGCGCTCATCCAGCGTGATACCGATGGGAACAACTTCATGCAGGTCGGGATTGCCGTCCTGATCGTATTCCATTTTCATCTGCTTTTTGCCGATGACAATGAAGCAGGAGTTTGTGCCCCAGTTTACCAGATGGTGATAGCCGCATTCCAGACCGATGGAACCCAAATTGGACAAGAAAATGGATGCGTGGTTGGGGTCGGAACCGATGAGGCTCTGGGGAGCCCAGCCGTGCTTGTCCAGCCACAGAACGACATTCACAATCAGGTTGATGACCCACTGCGGGAGCTTGGATACAATGTCCATGGCGCCGGTAGAGGTGTCGGTTACATCGTCGGACTTGGTCTGATGGATCACATTCATGATTTTTTCATGATAGGTATCCATGGTATCCTTGGGGTCAAATTTGAAATTCGCCAGGCTTTCCTCCGCCCTGTCGTCGAATTTCTTTTTGACGGTAAAGGCAACCGTAATGTCGTTCTTCTGGTAGAGCCTGCGATTGCAGATAAAACGGTTCATCCGGGGCCGAAGCACGAAAGCCTTGCCGGCAGCACAGCTGATCACATGGAAGAAGGTATACTTATCCTCTGTGCGGCCCTGGTTCTTTTTCTCCAGGTACGCCTCTAAAGGGCGGTAGTCCAAGTCAAAGCTGATAAACGCCTCGTTGTCCGCCCGATTGGGCATGATTCCCGGCATAATCCGGTTCATAGAGGGGATATCCTTCAGCCAGACGGCGTCACGACGGTCTCCCCATTTTTTCTTGGGCATAGGTTTTCCTCCGTTGCATATAAAGCTGTGGGTATCATAGCAGATTTGTGACTAAAATGCAAACAATTTCTGACATGTTTTATGGCACGCACGTGGTATCCTATTGCTGCAACGGAGGGACGAACCATGAAATCAATCAAAACATTTCTGTTACAGATTTTTATGATGGCGTTTTTGCTTCCTGCCATGCTTCTTGGGGCCGCCCGATTTGATTTGTGGAATACAGACCTG
>JALFGI010000160.1 GCA_022777455.1 Clostridiales bacterium
GATCTCAGCCCGCCCTACAAGAAAGCTGCCATCGATGCGGAGCGTCCCGTTCTGCACATGAGTTTCATCCTGCTTTGGCGGAAAGCTCTCCGTGTGAGCTGCCAGCTTCATGATTTCCACGATGTTGGAAATGGTGCGTGGAATGTTCCTTGCGGCGCAGCACTCCAGCTCGGCGTAGATTTTTTCTTTCAGCAGCAGCGGGTCTGTCAGCCGTCCGCCCGGTGTAAAAAATGCGTTGTCCGTATAGATAAGCTTGTTCATTGATAGAAATTCCCGGCAAAATGCCGCCTCGTTGACATCTTTGCCATCGAACCATACTGGAAAATCCAGCCCGGCATACTTCTTGTTCACGCTGCATCCCTCCCATTGATTTTTTCCTTGAGCTTGTCCAACCGGCCGTCTGCAAGCAGATAATTGACCACCTCGGCACGTTTGTGGGAATCCCCGACACACAGAATATCCAAGTAATATTCCGTCTGGTCGAGCTTGCGGTAAGCTTCTATAAATCGCTCGTGAAGTGGCTCGTCCTGTGTGCGTGGCGCATACCTTACCTTCCAGTCCCGCAGCACACTGGCGTAATCGGACAGAACAGAAAAGCACAGCCGCTCGTTTTCCATGAGCTGCTGTGCTTCTGTTTGGACACGCTTTGCGTGGAGTGCCGCTGCGCTGGGCGGCTTGTCCGGAGTGAGGTGAAAGTCCGCTGCCAGCTTCCGCGCTGCATCATACAGCGAGAGCTGGAACAGCTTGCTCACAAAGTCGATCACATCTCCGTGTTCCCCGCAGGCAAAACAATAATAATGATTGTCTGCCACATACAGGCTGGGGTGCCGGTCGTTATGAAAGGGGCAGAGGGCTTTGCCCTGCCGATTGATAGATACCCCATACCGTTCCGCAGCTTCCCGACAGCTCGCGCCATATTTGACGGTTTGAAAAAGGTTCATGCTGTATCCTCCGTAAAATAGATTCAAGAGGTTGTTTCTTCACCTCTCTGTCTGTTTTATGTTCAGATTCTTTGCGGACAGGCGGATGGCATGACAAGTTCATTTCAAAAAACATGACAGGTCTTTCCATGTTCATATTCTCGTGGTATAATAAATAATAAAGTTTGGTACTAAGGTTTTGCCTTCTATCGAAGAACATTCATATATTTTGATTAAAAAGGTAAGGAGAATCGTCTTATGAAAAAATATGGTGGGATAGTTTTAATGTGGCTCGTCTTTGAAATTGTTGCTATTGTACTTTGGCTTTCAAAGGGCAACTTGTTCTACCTGCTTAATTTTAGTTATATAGGTACAGCCATAGCCCTCGGTCTCCTGCTATTCCAGCTTCACTACATACACGCACGCCGTGTGGTTCAACTTCTTGTTGGAGCTTACATGCTGGTATATTTGGGCATAATATGCAATGAAAATATGCAGATTGAGGGATTCTGGTATTATCTGTTTAACGGCGTTTTTGAAGCGGCAACTATTCACTATGCTGTCGCAAAAATCTTTGGACCGCTGATTTTTGGCCGGGGCTGGTGCGGCTATGCCTGTTGGACAGCGATGGTATTAGACTTCCTGCCATATAAGGTTCCCAAATCTCCGAGAAAGCCAATCGGCTTTATCCGCTACATTTCATTTGCGGCATCATTCCTTTTTGTTTCCATTTTATTCTTGCAAAGGGTAGGGAATATGGAGAGGATTATGTTTTGGTCATTTCTCATCGGTAACGCCATTTACTACATTTTGGGTATTTCACTCGCTTTGATTTTCAAAGATAACAGGGCTTTCTGTAAGTACATCTGTCCAATCACAGTTTTTCTAAAGCCTATGAGCTATTTTTCTTTGTTCCGCATCAAATGCGACAAGGAGAAGTGTGTTTCATGTGGAAGGTGCAAGAAGGTCTGTCCGATGGATGTTGATATGACGGACAATTCAAGAAAGCGTAAGAATGGTACAGAGTGCATCTTATGTATGGAATGTGTAAAGGCATGTCCTAAAAAGGCTCTTTAGCTCTTGAACTTCCGTTTTAGGAGTCACCAGTAAGAAGCTGAAGGTAAAGACATGACAGGAGGAAATAAACATGGCAGCACCGGTCATTGACCACAATCTTCTGACGCTGGACTACTGGCAGGACAGCGTGACCTACGAGGGCAAAACCGTACCCAGCGGCACCATTGGCTGTGAAGCTCTGAACATCCCGGATACGCTGAGGGAAAAGCTGGCACA
>JALFGI010000286.1 GCA_022777455.1 Clostridiales bacterium
GGAAGCTCAGCGAGAGATTTTGTGCCAGTTCAAAGTTTCAAAAATGGGGGAATACTGTATGTATTTCCCGTTTTTGGAACTGCAGAAATGGCACAAAAGATCCGCTGAGATCCGCAGACGCAATTGTGCGGTGTTGCCTTATATTTCTCAAAGGTTTCCCTTGCCGCCTTTTCATCCCCGTAAACCTTCCAGCAGCCCACGCATTTATGGCCACAGGCTTTGTTTTCGATAAAGCCGCAAACATCCTCCGGCGGATATCCCAGGAACACCCCAATTTCATGGGGAAATTCCCCATTCTCCCGAAAACGGCCAATCAGTTGGCAGACGCAGGGTTCCAGGCGAATATCCCGGTAGCCGCGCTTCCGCAGCAGCTCGATCACGGCTTGATTGGATAAATCCCGTCTAAGATCGTTGGCCCGGAAAACATAAATCAAAGCTCTCTTTTCCGTACACCGAAGAGGCAGCACCCGAAGTCCTTTGGGCACCAGCCGCCTGTTCAGACTGCGGATATCGTCCATTAGTTCCCTATTGGAACGATAAGGGCAGGAAAAAATACTTCCCGTCTTGATCCCAGCCAATGTGGGAGAGCAGTTTCGGATAATCAGTTCATCAGACACGGGCAAGGTCTCCTTTCCATTATTAGTTAGCATAGGCTAGCTACCGTTCAAAAGATCAGGCGGTGTGTATCTTTGCACATCACGATCACAGCACCGCCTTCGCGGGGGAGGCGCAAACGGATTTGCGCCTCCCGTATTCACTTCTGGGAATGGCAGGAGCCGTGCATGGCACAATGGGCGCAGTTACAGCCGCAGGAGGACTTCCCCTGCTTCTTCTGCCGGAGCAAGGACCGGACGATAAAGAACACAACCACAATCAGGACAAGACAGATCAGAATGGTACCAATATTCGCGCCAATCCATTGCAGCATCGCAATCACTCCTTTTCCTCAATTCTCTCGTTGAATCAGATCTTACCGGCCGACTTGGAAGTCAGTCTGGTGGCCTCTTGATAGGGCTTAAAGAGCATATAGATCATACCCACAAGCAGCGCCAGTGCCACAATCAGGCCCAGAATGTTCAGATTGCCAGTGAAGGCATTGCCAAACTGGTTGATCATCAGGGCGACACAATAGGCGAAGCCACACTGATAGCCGATGGCAAACCAGGTCCACCTGGCGTTGTTCATTTCCCGCTTGATGGCGCCTATGGCCGCAAAGCAGGGTGCGCAAAGCAGATTGAACACCAGGAAGGAATAACCGGTAACGCCTGTAAATGCCTGGGCAAGATTCTGATAAACGGTTCCGTCTCCTCCGCCATAGAGGATGCCCAGTGTGCCGACAATATTCTCTTTTGCCACCAGGCCCGTAATCGAAGCCACTGCCGCCTGCCAGTTGCCCCAGCCCAGAGGTTTGAAGACCCATGCCAGGACACCGCCAATGGAGGCCAGTATCGAATGGTTGATTTCTTCCTCGCCCAGCATCCGGAAGCTGCCGTCCGCAAAACCGAAGTAGGTAGTGAACCATACAAAGATGGTGGACAGCAGGATGATGGTGCCGGCTTTCTTGATGAAGCTCCAACCCCGCTCCCACATGCTCCTCAGTACGTTACCCACAGTGGGCAGATGGTATGCAGGCAGCTCCATCACGAAGGGAGCAGGCTCACCCGCAAAGGGTCTGGTCTTTTTCAGCATCATTCCGGAGAGGATAATGGCAGCCATGCCGATAAAGTAAGCGGAGGTGGCTACCCAGGCGCTGCCGCCGAAAAGTGCGCCTGCAATCATGGAAATGAAGGGCACCTTCGCACCGCAGGGGATGAAGGTCGTCGTCATAATGGTCATCCGGCGATCCCGCTCATTTTCAATGGTGCGGGAGGCCATAATACCGGGCACGCCGCAGCCGGTGCCGATGAGCATGGGAATAAAACTCTTGCCGGAAAGGCCAAATTTCCGGAATACACGGTCAAGGACGAAGGCAATTCGCGCCATATAGCCACAGGCTTCCAGGAAAGCCAACATCAAAAACAGGACCAGCATCTGAGGCACAAAACCAAGCACCGCACCGACACCGGCCACAATGCCGTCCAGGATCAGCCCGCTGAGCCACTTGGCCGCGTTGGCCTTTTCCAAAAGATTGCCGATCAGAACCGGGATACCGGGCACCCAGACACCGTAATCTCCGGGGTCCGGTTCTTCGCCGTAGCGTTCCACCGTTGCAAGCGCCGCCTGGTAATCCTCCAGGGAGGCCGTCTCCTCGCTGATTTCCAGCGTTTCCTCATCTTCGACTTCATAGTCGAAGTCGCCGGTGGGGGCGGAGCCGTTTTCCTCCACATAGGCGTCGTAACCATCCACAATCAGTGCCGCAGCACCATATTCTTCCGCCGCTTCATTGTAAGCCGCTGAACCAATCCCCAACAGATGCCAGCCGTCGCCGAACATGCCGTCGTTCGCCCAATCCGTAGCCGGGGCGCCCACGCCAACCATGGCAACCCAGTATACCAGGAACATGACCGCTGCGAAAATCGGCAGGCCCAGCCAGCGGTTTGTCACGATCTTGTCGATTTTATCGGAGGTGGAGAGCTTGCCGGCGGAATGCTTTTTATAGCACCGTTTGATGACTTCACCGATGTAAATATACCGCTCATTGGTGATAATGCTCTCGGCATCGTCATCCAGTTCTTCTTCCGCCGCTTTGATATCCGCTTCCATGTGCGCAGCCACAGAAGCGTCCAGCTTCAGCTTTCCCAGAACCTTGTCATCCCGCTCAAAGATTTTGATGGCATACCAGCGCTGCTGCTCCTCCGGCATATGATGGACAGCCGCCTCCTCAATGTGGGCAATGGCATGTTCCACAGGGCCGGAGAAGGTATGCATGGGGAGGGTCTTGCCGTTTTTTGCCGCTTCCATTGCTGCCTCGGCAGCCTCCATGATCCCGTCGCCCTTCAGAGCGGAAATCTCAACAACCTTGCAGCCCAGTGCTTTGGAAAGCTCCTGAACATTGATTTTATCGCCGTTTTTACGGACAATGTCCATCATGTTGATGGCAACGACCACAGGAATCCCCAGCTCCGTCAGCTGCGTTGTCAGATACAGATTGCGTTCCAGATTGGTACCATCAATGATGTTGAGGGTCGCATCAGGCCGCTCGCCCACCAAATAGTTCCGGGCCACCACTTCCTCCAGGGTGTAAGGAGACAGAGAATAGATACCGGGCAAGTCTGTAATGGTGACATCCGCATGCTTTTTCAGCTTGCCCTCTTTTTTCTCCACGGTCACGCCGGGCCAGTTCCCAACAAACTGGTTTGATCCGGTCAATGCATTGAACAATGTGGTTTTACCGCTGTTCGGGTTGCCCGCCAAGGCAATTCTCATTTCCACAATCATTTCCTCCCTTTTTGTTAGCATTTGCTAACCTTTATTCAAATTAAAATGGAGCCACTGCCCCAGCAACAGACACAATTATTCAATTTCAATCATATCCGCATCTGCTTTCCGGATGGAGAGTTCATATCCGCGAACGGTAATCTCCACCGGATCGCCCAGGGGCGCTACCTTGCGAATAGAGACTTCTACCCCCCTGGTAATCCCCATGTCCATGATACGGCGCTTCACAGCGCCCTCCCCATGGAGCTTGACGACCTTGACGGTGTCTCCCACCTTTGCCTGGCGAAGTGTTTTCATCCCTCGTTCCTCCTTTTATTCGTTCCATAAAACGGGTCAGATCATGATCCTCTGTGCCATTTCCTGACTGATTGCAACGCGGGACTCTTTCACTTTGACAATCACATTCCCGCCAATGGTATTGATCACAGACACACCTGTTCCAACAACGAAGCCAAGATTCTCCAGGTGCTTCTTGACCTCCGGCTTTCCACCGATCTTTTTGACAACATAGTCTGCGCCGGTATCTGCAGATGTAAGCGGCATCATTCTTTCACCTTCTTTTTATGCAGAGATTAGTCATTGCTAACCAGGTCCGCCGTAAATGGTTAGCTTTCGCTAACTGAAGACATCATAACGCTCTTACCTCGTTTTGTCAATACCTGTTTTCATTTTTTTCGGCGAAAACAGAAAATTCAGCCAGTCAGCGGGGTGACCAGTCCCATGACGAGACTTTCATTGATCAAAATGCTGTCCACCGTCACCCCGCTGCGAACCGGAACGCCTCCGATGGGGAGCAGCGATAACCTGCACCGGTTGTCATTCCGGCGGCTTTCACAGTATTCCGCAGGAAACATGCAGAAAAACAACCGGCAGCTTATCGTCCCAGACTTCTTTCGCATTCTTCCCGAAGCGCTTCCTCCTTCAGCCGAATCTGCAGCCGGCCGCTCTCTTTCAGATACTCCGGGCAATTGTGCCGGGCGATAAAGGTCATAATGGCAGGGCTGGCGGTCATCCCGGAAAGGAGGGCTGTCAGTTCCTGGCCTACATCGGCAGACTGGTGGCATGTCCGGGAAAATAATCTGCCACGCCCACAATTGTACAATGACGGCATCAGCGCTGCTGCTGCGGAAGTAAGGATATTGACAAACCGTCCAAGCAGGTGTATGATATGGGTAATTTCATACGGAATTCAAGTGCCGCCGGCTTTGCTTTGGAACCGACGGAGAATAGTGAATCCGGTCAGAATCCGGAACGGTACCGCCACTGTATGCGAGGAGGCGCCGCACGAGACGAAAGTCAGTCATTGGGATTTTTCCTGAGAAGGCAGTGCGGAAGGCTGATGATACGTAAGTCAGGAGACCTGCTTGAATATTCGCTCTGTGCATTCTGCGTGATTATGGAATGGACAGTTGTTTATCATGGAAAAACGGCCATGTCAGCTTTTTGCTGGCATGGCTTTTTTGTGCTCATAGGCGGTTTGCTGATTGCCGTTTGCAGACCGCTTCTGATCATCCTTCCGCGAAATGCGGAAACCTTTGGCCCGGTTCCCGTCACCCCCTTCGGGAACCGGGAGGCAAAGAAAGAACTGCATAGATTGTTGGACGAGGAGGAAAGCAAATGAAGAAATTAGCGGCTGCGCTGCTGGTCATGTTCCTGTTCGCGGCACCCTCTGCTTCGGCAGAAAAGGCTCTGCCGGGACTGACCTGGGAATCCGGCATGGAGCTGGAATATGCTACGGAATTTGCCGTTGACTACTACGAAGGCGGCTATGCCCTCATTGAGGTGGTGGACAGCTGCGAGTATCTGGTGGTGCCGGAAGCGATGCCGGTACCCGATGGGCTGGATGCAGACATCAAGATCCTGCAGCAGCCCCTGGACACGATCTACCTGCAAGCCACCTCCGCCATGGCATTGATCGATCAGATCGACGGCCTGGATTCCATCCGGCTGGTGGGAACCCGGCAGGATGGCTGGTATGTGGAGAACGCCGTGAAGGCCATGGAGGAAGGGAAAATCCTCTATTCCGGCGGCTATTCTCAGCCGGACTATGAGCTGATGGTGAGCGAGGGCTGCAACCTGGCCATCGAATCCACCATGATTCTCCATGCCCCCAAGGTGCAGGAGATGATTGAGCTGCTGGGCATCCCGGTGTTCATCGAGCACGCCAGCTACGAAACACACCCCCTGGGCCGCACCGAATGGGTCAAGGTTTACGGTGTGCTGCTGGATAAAGAGGAGGAAGCCGAGAAATTCTTCTCCGGTCAGCTGGAAATCACCCGGCAGTTTGCCGACATGGAAAACACCGGCAAAACCGTGGCCTTCTTCTACCTGGCCTCCGACGGCAGCGTCAATGTCCGGGCCACCACGGACTATGTACCCAAAATGATCGAGATTGCCGGGGGAAATTACATCTTCCGGAACATCTCCGATCCCGAGAGCAAGCGATCTTCCATCAGTCTGACCATGGAGGAGTTTTACAACACCGCAGCGGATGCGGATTACCTGATCTACAACGCGACCATTGACGATCCCATCTATACCATTGACGAGCTGATCGCCAAGGACAGCCTTTTCGCGGATTTCAAAGCGGTGAAAAGCGGGGATGTGTGGTGTACAGGAAAATATCTGTTCCAGGCCACGGACATCACCGGTGAGCTCATCGTGGACTTCAACCATATGCTCACCGGACAGGAGGAAATGCGCTTCCTGTACAAGCTGCGTTAGGAGACAGTATGGAACATACCAACCTGAGAAGAGCCAAATATACAGCAGTGTTTCTGGCTTTGCTTGGGGCGCTGGCGATCATCACCGTGCTGAACATCAACATCGGCAGCGTGCCCATTTCCATTGGGGAGATTGCCCGGATTCTGTTTCAGAAAATGGGAAATCACACCCAGGTAAGCATTATCTGGAAGAGTCGTCTGCCCCGGATTCTGATGGCGGCCCTGCTGGGCGGCGCGCTGAGCCTGTCGGGCTTTCTGCTGCAGACCTTCTTCGCCAATCCCATTGCGGGCCCCTTTGTGCTGGGCATTTCCTCCGGGGCGAAGATGGTGGTGGCCCTGACCATGATCTATTTTGTCGGTGCCTTCGGCTCGGTTTCCAGCTGGACACTGATTATCGCGGCCTTTGTGGGTTCCCTGCTGTCGGTGGGCTTCATTCTGATCATATCCCACCGGCTCAAGGGCATGGCAACGCTGCTGGTGGCGGGCATCATGATCGGGTATATCTGCTCGGCAATCACGGATTTTGTGGTTACCTTCGCGGATGACAGCGACATCGTGAATCTGCATGGCTGGAGCCTGGGCAGCTTTTCCGGCATGAGCTGGGATAATGTGCGGATTGCGGCAATCATTGTGGGGATTACTGCCCTGGCGGTGTTTCTGCTGTCCAAGCCCATCGGGGCCTATCAGTTGGGCGAAGCCTACGCCCAGAGCATGGGCGTGAACATCAGGGTGTTCCGGGTGGCGCTGATTGTGCTGTCCAGCATTCTCTCCGCCTGTGTCACCGCCTTTGCGGGGCCCATTTCCTTTGTGGGCATTGCGGTTCCCTTTCTTGTGAAGCGGCTGCTGAATACCTCCAAGCCCATCGTGGTGATTCCCGGGGTGTTCCTGGGCGGTGCGGTGTTCTGCATGGGCTGCGATCTGATTGCCCGCACCGCTTTCGCACCCACGGAGCTGAACATCTCCACAGTCACCTCCATCTTCGGCGCCCCCGTGGTGATTTACATGATGCTGCACAGGAACAAGGAGCGGTAACATGGCAGAGTATTCTTTTCAAACCAGTCAGCTCACCGTCGGCTACGACGGAAAGCCGCTGATCCGGGATATCACGATCAACATCGCCAAAGGCGAGATCGTGACCCTCATCGGCCCCAACGGCGCAGGCAAAAGCACGATTCTCAAATCCATCACCCGGCAGCTGAAAGCAATCGCGGGAACGGTGGTGCTTGACGGACGGAACCTTGGCAGCCTTTCCTACAAGGATCTGGCCACTCGGATGGCGGTGGTACTTACCGAACGAATGAAGCCGGAGCTGATGACATGCCGGGACATTGTTGCCACCGGGCGTTACCCCTATACGGGTCGTTTGGGCCTGCTGACGAAGCAGGATGAGGAAAAGGTCAGCGAGGCCATGGAAATCGTCCATGCCCTGGAGCTATCCAACCGGGATTTTAATGCCATCAGCGACGGCCAGCGTCAACGCATCCTGCTGGCCAGAGCCATCTGCCAGGAGCCGGAGATCATGATCCTGGATGAACCAACTTCCTACCTGGACATCCGACACAAGCTGGAGCTGCTGTCCATCCTCCGCTCCATGGCGAAGGAGAAGGGAATCACGGTCATCATGTCCCTCCACGAAATAGACCTTGCCCAGAAAATTTCGGACAAGATCATCTGCGTCAAGGGGGAGACCATCGAGCATTACGGCACCCCGGAAGAGGTCTTTGAGGAAGAAAGCATTCGCGCGCTGTACGACATTGCG
>JALFGI010000205.1 GCA_022777455.1 Clostridiales bacterium
GAAGAAGGCCGCCAAGGCCGCCGGAGACAAGAATATGGAGCTGGTGGCGGTAAAAGAGCTGCTGGGCCTCACCGGCTACATTCGCGGCGGCTGCAGTCCCGTGGGAATGAAGAAGAAATATCCCACCTTCCTGGACGAAACCTGCGAGCTGTGGGAGGAAATCGCCGTTTCCGCCGGAGCCAGAGGGCACCAGATGATCCTGCCGCCTCTGGAACTTGCGGAGCTGGTGGGCGCGAAACTGTCAGATTTAATTGTATAGAAAGGAAAATTGCAATGTACGAATACAAAACCAAGGGCACCTGCTCTCAGATGATCTACTTTGACATCGAGGACAACAAGGTGAAAAACGTCCAGTTTCTGGGCGGCTGCAACGGCAACCTGAAGGGAATCGGCGCACTGGTGGAAGGCATGAACGTCGACGATGTAATCTCCCGTCTGGAAGGCACGAGATGTGGCATGAAGTCCACCTCCTGCCCCGATCAGCTGGCCAAGGCTTTGAAAGAGGCAAAAACCCAGGCTTAACCTTTCAATAGGAAAGACATTCCCCCGGAAGTCATTCCGGGGGAAATTTATATATGTGGGAGAATGCTACGTTTCAGGAAACGCTCAAATGATCAGTCTTCCACACTGTGGCTCGAAACATGCATAACGTTTTTCTGGTAGGCAGCAATGCCGGCGGCAAGAACTTCCATGGCCCGCTCCAGATCCTGCTGCTTCAGCACATAGGCAATTCGGACCTCATTGATACCCTTGCCGGGAGTTTCGTAGAAGGGAGCACCAGGGGCAAACATAACGGTATCACCGTTGTCATCGAACTCCTCCAGCAGCCAACGCTGGAATTTATCGGAATCATCCACCGGCAGACTGGCCATCACGTAGAAAGCACCCATGGGTTCCTCTACAACGACACCGGGAATGCTGCGCAGACCGGCGATAACGGTATCTCTGCGACGGCGGTATTCGGCTTTGCTTCTGCGGAAGAAATCGGGGTCCACAGAATACAGGGCAGCAGCACCCAGCTGGTCAATGGTAGCAACAGCCAAACGGGACTGGCAGAATTTCAGGATTGCCTGCTGCAGTTCCTTGTTTTTGGTAATCACTGCACCCACGCGGGCACCACAGGCAGAGAAACGCTTGGAGACGGAATCGATAATCACCAGGTTGTCCTGAATGTCATCGAACCGGGCCATCGTGGGAACGCCGAATTTATCGTCATAACAGAATTCCCGGTAGACCTCGTCACAGATCAGGTACAGGTCATGTTCCTTGGCGATATCGGCAATCATTCGCATTTCATCCTGATTCAGCACCACGCCGGTGGGGTTTCCGGGATTGGTAATCAGGATGGCTCGCGTGTTGCGGGTGATCTGGCTTTCAATCCGCTCCCGCTGGGCGTAGCGATATCCCTCCCAGGGATTGGTGGGCAAGGCACGGATAACACCGCCCGCTGCATGGACAAAGGTGGTGTAGTTGGGGTAATAAGGCTCGGGAATAATCACTTCGGTGTAAGGGTCCAGAATGCTCAGACAGGTCAGCAGCAGTGCTTCGCTGCCGCCGGTGGTAATCAAAATATCGTTGGACTCCAGGCTCACGCCCAGACCTGCATAATACTTGCGGATGGCATCGATCAGCAGGGGGTTTCCGGGAGAAGCATCATAGGCCAGGGTTTTTTCATTGAAATTCCGGATGGTTTCTGCATAGGCAGAAGGGGTTTCCAGATCGGGCTGGCCGATGTTCAGGTGATAGATCTTCTTGCCGCTTTTTTGAGCTGCCACTGCCAGCGGATGGAACTTCCGCATGGGAGAGGGCTCGCAGCGATTGGCATTGATGGAAATTTGCATATTTACCTCCGATTGTATATGGATACTCCAGATTGATAGGAAATTGTAAGCGTACGCAGCTCCGGGCTGAGAATAATCAACGTCAAAAGATTTGGCAGTGCCATAAGACCGTTGAGAATCTCGGCCATGCGCCAGACCTGCGGTGTTTTCATAACTGCGCCAAAAACCACCGCCCCTGTTTGCAACAGGAAAAAGATAGGAGCCACTTTTCTGCCAAATACAAATTGCGTACACCGAAGCCCATAAAAGCTCCAGCCAAGAATTGTAGCATAGGCAAAGCAAGAAAGGAAAACAGAAACAAGTATTTTCCCAAAACAGCTATAGACTGCGGAAAACGCTTCGGTTGTCAGATTTGCACCAACATCCACTCCGTACGAAATGGGAACTCCGCTGCAAAGAATGACCAATGCGGTGAGGGTGCAGATGACGAAGGTATCCAGAAATACCTCCAGCAGCCCCATCATCCCCTGCTCCACCGGGTGAGATACATTGGCACCGGCGTGGGCAATGGAAGCAGTACCCATTCCGGCTTCATGGGTGAAGACTCCCCTGCTGCAGCCTGTTTGAACTGCTTTCATCGCGGAACCGATCATTCCACCGGTTACTGCTTTTGGAGAAAAAGCACCTTCAAAAATGTCCCGCAGAGCCTTTGGCAGGAAAGAAGCTTTGCATATCAAAAAGAGGACACAAAGCACCACATAGATGCTTGCGGCATAGGGAATCAGCTTTTCGGCAATTTTGCCTATGGAATCGGCACCCTTCAAAAAAGCCAGGCCGACAAGAACCATCAGCACCAGACCCAGTGCCAGTGGGGAAAAAGACCGCTCCGGAACAATACTCCGAACACCGGAGACAATGGCATTGACCTGAGTCAGATTTCCTACGCCAAAGCTGGCGAGGGCACCACAGATGCTGTATAGATATGCCAGAGGAAGCCAGCGCTTTGACAGGCGGGAGCGAATCATATACATGGTTCCGCCTACAATCTCACCATTGGACTTTTCACGGAAATGGACAGCCAGCGATGCTTCTGCGAATTTCACCGCCATGCCAAAAAAAGCAAACACCAGCATCCAGAATACAGCACCGGGACCACCCAGACAAATCGCACCTGCTATACCCA
Source organism: Clostridiales bacterium (assembly GCA_022777455.1). The sequence continues at coordinate 2,965 of JALFGI010000205.1, forward strand.
CCAGATTGCCGGTACCCACCGTGGCGGCCAGTGCCGTACACAGGGCTCGGAAGGGAGAAACGCCTCCGTCACCGGCAGGAGTAATGTGGAAAAAGCGGCGAACCGCCTGAGGAAAAAGCCGCAGCTGAACGCATCGGGTGCAAATCGTCAGCCATACCCCAACGCCAAGAATCAGAACCAGCATGGGAGTACCCCACAGCAATTCATACAGGCAATCCAGAACGTTTGTCATACGTGTCCTCCTAGCATATCACTTTTCCGTGGAAACTGCAAGAAAAAAATCTTAAAAATGAGAAAAAAGCAGCCTCCTTTTCGGAGACTGCTTTTGCGGATGGCTATTCAATTATTCCCAGGTTGCCCACACTTCCGGGCAGAAACCCACTGTTGCTTGTTTTCCATTGCGAACGACTGGTGTTTTCATCAGACTGGGATCGTCGAAAACCTTGTCCTCTTTGGCTCTGGAGTCATCCATGTACTTCATGTTGGTGATTTCCTGGGACTTTCCGGTCCAGTCAATGAGGTTATCAATGCCGCCCACAGCCCGTACCACACTGTCAAATTCCTTGCCGGACATTCCATAGCGGAGAAGGTCAATGGACTGATATTTAATCCGGCGTTCCTTGAAGTAGCGTTCGGCCTTCTTGGTGTCAAAGCATTTGCTTTTTCCGAAAATCTGAATGTTCAATATTCTACCTCCATCAGGCACAAGCCCTGGGGCGGTGCCAGAAATCCCGCCTTGCACCGTTGGGCGGAAAATAAGGAAGGGATGCTCTCAGAGGTGCGCTCTCCCCTTCCCACTTCGATCAATGTACCTGCAATAATACGCATCATGTTGTAGAGAAATCCATCCGCTGTGACAGTAATCCGAATTTCACTTCCATCCCGTTCCACGGAAAGAGCATAAATTTCCCGCAGGGTGGATTTTTTTATCTTTGCCCTGGAGCAGAAAGCTGCGAAATCATGTTCTCCCACCAGATGTTGCCCGGCATGGTTCATGGCATCCACATCCAGCGTTTCCGGGAAAACGGTCACATACCGGCGTTGGAAAACACAGGGAGCATTGCTGTTCCAAATGCGATAGCAGTAGGTTTTCCGTTTGGCATTCAGTCTGGCATGAAAGCGTGGAGCTGCTTCTTTACAGGAATATATGCCGATGTCCTCGGGAAGATACCTGCGAAGCTGTTCCAGGATCTCCGCCGGCGGCATGGTGTTTTCGCAGTGAAAGGATGCTACCTGACCCAGGGCGTGGACACCGGCATCCGTTCGGCCGCTGCCGCAGATTTCAATGGGTTCTTCCAAAATCCGGCTAAGCGCCTGTTCCAGCTTGCCCTGGATGGTATTGCTTTCCCCGGGCAAGCGCTGCCAGCCGCGGTAACGGGTGCCGTCATAGCAGAGATCAAGCCGCAGATTCCTCATATTCTTCCAGTTCCTCTCTCGCTTCCCGTTCGGTATCTGCCGAGAACAGAAATTTTCCGTTTTTGTCGTATACCATCACATGTCCATGGACATAACGCATAGAGAACATTTCCATCAGCCTTTCGTTTGTCGATGGCTAAAGCATAGGAAATGTTATGTCCAATAATTCGGACAGATTCAGAAGATCTTCTGATTAAGCCAGGAAGATACATCTTCATACACTTCTTCCCGGTTGATTTCATTGAGTATCTCGTGTCGTCCGAGAGGATACAGCTTGCAGGTTACGTCTGTCATCCCCGCTTCGCGGAAGGCTTTCGAGCATTGAAGCACGCCCTTTCCGTAGCTGCCCACCGGATCATCCCCACCGGCAATGAACAGCACCGGAAGATCCTTTTTCATCGCGGAAAGCGTATCCGGCTTCTGGATAAAGCGAATGCCTTTCAGCATTTCCCGCATCAGTCCGCCGGTGGGCGTAAAGCCACACAGCGGGTTGGCCAAATAATCATCCACAATTTTGGAATCCCGGGTCAGCCAGTCGTAGGGCGTTCTGGGGTGCTCCACTTTTTTGTTGTAGTTCGCAAAGACCAGCTTTTCCAGCGCCTTGCTGGGCTTTTCTTCTCCCTGTTTTTTGCAGACTGCCTGGCATATGGCAATGCCGGAGTTCAGCATTGCTCTGGGCTGCCAACCGGTGCCGCAAACAATAGCAGCGGAAATGCCGCTGTCGGGGTATTTGCACAGGATGGTTCGGGTCATGAACGAGCCCATGGAGTGCCCAAAGAGCACATAGGGAAGGTTCGGGAATTCCTGGCGGGTGCTTGTCAGCAGCTGATAGCTATCCTCCACGGCGGTAAACCAGCCGCCGTGGAAATATCCCTGAATTCCCTTGCCGTTGATGGACTTTCCATGGCCCATGTGATCCTCCGCTACCACCAAATATCCCAAGCGGTTCAGGTACTGGGTAAATCCATCGTAACGTTCCACAAATTCCGCAATACCATGGATAATTTGCACAATGGCAACCGGAGGTTGCTCCGGTATCCAACGACAGCCGTGGATTTTTCCGGCACCCTTGGATTCATAGTAAAAATCAGTTCGCATAGCTTTTTACTCCACAACGGTGTAATCTGCGTCGGTGATGGCTTGCTTCAGCGCTGCCACATCGGCGGTACCGGTGACGGTAACGGTTTTTGCTGCCAGATCCACCACGGCATCCACCGTTCCGGGGACAGCCTTGCAGACCTTCTCTACCCGGGCTTTGCAATGACTGCACATCATACCCTCTACTTTAATCACGGTTTCCATCATTGTTTCCTCCTTCATGAATAATTTTTCTGACACAGGACAAGCCGTATCTTCACAAGTCCTGATGTTTTCAAGCATAAAAATCGCAGGCGCAGGGTTTTGTTTGATGTTTTGGATGGTGGCCTTGCTCAGGGCAATGGCGCTGTTAATCAGAACCACCTCTGCGGATTTAATGGCAATGTCCGTTCCGGCTCCGATGGTCATACGGTCATTGTTCCTGCCATCAGGTTTCCCTCTGCTGTTTCTACACCTGCAACCTGGCGGGATAGCTTTTCCACCCGCGCCGAAGAGGCATCACAGGTCATGACGGTTACTTGAAACTTTAATTTCATCTTTGTATCACATTCATCTCTATTATCTCCCATTTCAGGGGATTCGTCAACGTTTTATATTGACACCATCACACACTTATGATAATATTTTACCACGCAATGCTCAAAATGCAAGTATACACTATTATGTGCCATACTTCCCTTTTGGATACTATAGGAGGCACCCATGAATACGGATGAAATATGCCCTGTCGCTGCAACCCTGAATTTGATTGGGGGAAAATACAAAGCACTGATCCTCTGGTATCTGTCCGACGGAAGAAGGCGCTTTTCCGAACTGCGGAAAATGATTGCCACCGCCACCCCCAAAATGCTGACCCAACAGCTTCGCGAGCTGGAAGCTCAGCATTTGATTCACCGGGAAGTGTTCCCAGTTGTTCCGCCCAAGGTGGAATACTCCCTTACCGAAACGGGGCGCAGCCTGATGCCGATCCTGACAGCCATGCGGGACTGGGGTACCGAATACCTCCGTGGAAAAGATGTAGAGCCGAATTGCTTCAAGATACATTCGGAAGCCACTCACTGCTGCAAATGAACTGAAAACGAAAGGAATCATGTAGATGAGAGTAAAGATTATTTCCGACAGCACCTGCGATCTCTCCGCCGAATTGATTAAAGAGCACAACATCGGAATCGTTCCCCTGATTGTGATGAAGGACGGACAGGAATTTTTGGATGGGATCACCATCAATCCATCGGATATTTTCGCCCATGTGGCTTCCGGCGGCAGCCTGTGCTCCACAGCAGCCAGAGGCGTTGCGGTGTATCAGGAGGAGTTTGCAAAATACGCCAAGGATTATGACGGCGTGATTCACGTGAATATTGGCTCCGACTTCTCCTCCAGCTACCAGAACGCCTGCATTGCCGCGTCGGACTTCGACAACGTGCGGGTCATCGACTCCAAGAACCTCTCCACCGGCCAGGGCCTGGTGGTACTGAAGGCCTGTGAGCTTGCTCAAACCGCCAAAGATATGGACGAATTGAAGGCGCAGCTGGACGAGTTTACTTCCCGGGTGGAGGCCAGCTTCGTGATGGACCGGCTGGAATACATGGTCAAAGGCGGCCGCTGTTCCGGCGCCGCTGCACTGGGCGCCAACCTGCTGGGCCTGAAGCCCTGCATCGAGGTTAAAGACGGTAAAATGGTTGTGGTTAAGAAATACCGGGGCCATATTGAAAAGTGTATGGTATCTTATGTAAGGGATCGTCTCATCGGCCGGGATAATTTGGACGATGGTACAGTTTTCATCACACATACCGATGTCTCCCCGGAGAGCCTGGAGGCTGTCCGCAGTGCGGTCGCCGAACTGGGACATTTCAAAACGGTATACGAAACCGTTGCCGGCTGCACCGTTTCCTGCCACTGCGGCCCCGGGACCATGGGCATCCTCTTTGTGAGAAAAGGTTAACCTTGATATTCAAAGGCACTTTTGGTCATTGCATCCGAAGTGCCTTTTCTCACGCCCGAAGAATTGAAATAACGAAACATTGAATTGAAAAGGTGCGGTGAACAAATTGGCAAAGGTCATTGCAATATGCGGAAAAATATGCAGCGGAAAATCCTACTACGCAAAGGAACTGAAAGAAAAAGAGAAGGCAGTCATTCTCTCCTGTGATGAATTATGCAGAGGGCTATTTGATGAAGACCTGGGTGAAAAGCACGATGAGACGGTTTCCAGAATTCAACGGTATCTTCGCAAGAAAGCCATAGAACTGGTATCGGTTGGGTGTAATGTCATCCTGGATTGGGGTTTTTGGAGCGCTGAAAGTCGGATCAGCTTAACTGCTTTTTTTGCGCTCTATGGTGTCCCCTGCCAGTGGCACTATTTGGAAATAGACGATCAAATCTGGCAAGAGTACATCGCACTGCGGAACCGTAAAATCCTGAACGGTGAAGAAAAAGAGGATTATTATGTTGATGACGGCCTTCTTAACAAGTTCCTGCAAAGCTGGGAAGCCCCGTCCCGTGAAGAAATCCACATTTGGCATCGGATTCAGCTTTGATTATTTCATATTCCATGGAAAATCTCTTGTATTTTTCTGCTGTTATGCTATACTGTTCCCGGCAAAAAAGAGATAGACGAGGCAATATATGGATTACAATACCATTATGGATTTGGCTGCGGATTTGGGCTATGAGCTCTCCATGAGCGGTGCGGAGACCTTCCGGGTGGAGGATAGCATGTCCCGAGTGCTTGCCAGCTACGGCATCACCTCCGAGGTTTTTTCCATTCCCAGCTACCTGATCGTCAGCATACTGACGGAAACCGGAAAACCCATCACCAGAATGCGCCGCATCGGTTACCACGGGAATAACCTGGATGCGGTAGAAAAGCTCAACGCCCTGAGCAGAACCATTTGCAGCCAGCATCCGGAGCCCGGTGAGGCGATGCAGATGCTGGACAGGGTGCGCCGCTCTATTCCCCGGTATGGCCTGCCAATGTACTTATTCGGTAATTTTCTTGGTTCGGCTGGATTTTCCATGCTCTTTGGCTGCGGATTACAGGATACCCTTCTGGCTGGCGTGTGCGGATTGCTGGGAGGTCTGATCAACCGCTTTATGGACAGAATGAAGGTAAACCCTTTCTTTGTGACAATTGTGTCTGCCTTTGTGATGGCACTGGCTGCCTACCGCTTAAATATCAGCGGTATTGTGCAGAATGTGGACGGTGTGGTGATCGGCGCATTGATGATTCTCGTGCCCGGGCTGCTGTTTACCAACGCGATGCGGGACATCATCTACGGTGACACCAACTCCGGCATTACGCGAATTGTTCAGGTGCTTCTGATCGCCATGGGAATGGCTTTGGGCACAGCAGTGGCTTGGAACGCGGCCGCGTTTTTGTGGCAACGGCCGGTGAATCTGGTACAGCCGGCCAATCCTCTGTTGGTTACCTGCCTGGGCTCCCTGGCCGGATGCGTGGGTTTTTCCATTCTGTTTAACATTCATGGACCAGGTGGACTCCTCTGCGCTTTGGGCGGTGTGCTGACTTGGGTGGTTTACGATCTGGTAATGTGCTATTGCGGAAATGACATGATGGCCTATTTTCTTAGCTCCTTCTTTGCCTCCGTTTATGCAGAAACCATGGCACGAATTCGGAAGTATCCTGCAATTTCTTATCTCGTTGTTTCCTTGTTCCCACTGATTCCCGGTGCAGGAATTTATTACACCATGAATTATGCGGTACACGGTGAAATGGAGCGTTTTGCTGCAAAGGGAATGCAAACCGCAGCCATTGCGGGCGTGATGGCGGTAGGAGTGCTGCTGGTGACCACCATCGTCCGTCTCTGCTACACCTGGAGGGAAGTGTCCCACGTCAAAAAAGTACAATGAACGTTTTCTCGTTTTGGACAGTATTCGTAAAATCGTAATAAACAAAGAAGAACCGCAACTGCTTCTGATGGCACAATTGTGGTTCTTCTTTGCCTTTTGGGAATGATTTCGGGATTTCTCCACTTATTCGATATCTGTTTCTGTTCTGAGCGTTCAACTCGATTTTGATTCGGTTGCCAATTTGAACTTTGTCTTGTAAAATAAATGCATCGAATCCGCTGAAAGAGAGGTAAAAAAAGATGTATGAGCTTGACAGGAAGAAATTCGGAGCTTTTATATCGGAACTCCGAAAAGAAAAAGGATATACGCAAAAAGACTTGGCCCAAAAACTCCTGATTTCGGACAAAGCGATTAGCAAATGGGAAACAGGCGTCAGCTTTCCCGACACAGCATTACTCTTGCCTCTGGCTGACCTATTTGGGGTTACAGTTACGGAACTGCTGATGTGTGAACGAATGGACAATAAGAAAACGATGAATGGGGAGCAGGTAGAAAACATTGTGAAAACCGCAATCGCCTATTCAGAAGAAAAAGCCGCAAGAGCGTATCATACGAAAAACACATGGCCAGTGATTTACCTATGCTCTTTGGTAATCGGGATAATTGGCACACTTTTTAACTACATTCATCGATTTTACTGTGAAACGCTGATTACATCCGTCGTCCTTGGAGCAGTTTTCGGCGCATATTTCTGCTTCTTTGTAAAAACAAAACTGCCGGCTTATTATGATGAGAACAAATGCGGCCTGTATTATGATGGGCCTTTTCGTATGAATATCCCTGGGGTTGCATTTAATAATTCCAACTGGCCGTATCTCGTGCGTGTGGGTCGCATTTGGTCATGCCTAACCGTTGCTTTGTATCCCATTATCAATGCGGCGATGAACGTTATTATACCCAAACCGTGGCAATTCATTGAACTGTATGTTGTCCTGCTTCTTCTGCTTGGAGGACTGTTTATTCCACTATACATTGTAGGGAAAAAATTCGGGTAAGAAACACAAATAATTGGGATGTAAAAAGGAGTCAAGGCGCAATTGCCTCGGCTCCTTTGCTGATTTATGGACATAACCCTGTGGATGCCTTTGGGGAATTATTACAGCTGAGAAAATACGTTTCCCAAACTGTCGTGGATGACCAGGTTGGCCTCATCATCGAAAGGAGTTGTATCCCGGTTAATAAGAACCAATCGGTTGCCGCGGTAATAGCGGAGCAGGCCGGCGGCAGGATACACCGTCAGGCTGGTTCCGGCCACGATCAGCAGATCAGCGCTGCGAATCGCCATGACGCTCTTTTCGATTGTTTCCTGATCCAACCCTTCCTCGTAGAGCACCACATCCGGCTTTACAATTCCGCCGCAGCTGCACTTTGGGATATCCCGAGAATCGCGGATAAATTCTGCACTGTAAAACTTGCGGCATTTGGTGCAGTAATTTCGCAGCACGCTGCCGTGGAGCTCATAGACGGTTTTGGAACCGGCTTTCTGATGGAGACCATCGATATTCTGTGTGACAATGGCGGAGAGCTTTCCTTCCTGCTCCCATTGCGCCAGCTTTTTATGGGTGACATTGGGCTCGAATCCCAGCGGAAGCATCTTTTCCCGGTAAAACCGGAAGAAGTAGGAAGGATCTCGGAGATAGAAGCTGTGGCTGATAATGGTTTCCGGAGGATACTCAAAATGCTGATGATACAGTCCGTCAACGCTCCGAAAATCAGGAATACCGGATTCTGTGCTTACTCCTGCACCGCCGAAAAAGACCAAATGGCTGCTTTCCCCAACCCACTTTTTCAGGACATCAACACTGCTCACGATCCTCATCCTCCATTTCCCGCAGAAGCTTTCTGTCCTGCTTACTGGATAGATCCAACTGTTCGTACATATCCGGTCTTCGTTCCCTAGTTCGGCGGAGGGACTGCTTTCGCCTCCACTGGGCCACCTTTTCATGGTTGCCGGAAAGAAGGATCTGAGGCACTTCCCTGCCGTGCCAGACTGCAGGACGGCTGTACTGGGGATACTCCAAAAGGCCATTGTAATGGCTCTCGTCCTCAAAGCATTCCGGATCAGCTAAAACGCCCGGTACCATACGGCAGATGGCGTCCGTCATGGCCATGGCGGCAATTTCTCCGCCGGTGAGCACAAAATCCCCCAGGGATAGTTCCTCATCCACACATTCGTCAATGAAACGCTGGTCGATTCCTTCATAATGGCCGCAGACAAAAATCAGGTTATCCATCTTGCTCAATCGAATGGCGTCCTTCTGGGTGAAGGTGTGTCCGCAGGGAGACAGATAGATGGTATGCACCGGCCCGGCAGCTTCGTCGCACACTGATTCCCAGCAGCGGTACAAAGGGTCCGCCTGCATAATGGCTCCTCTTCCGCCGCCATAGGGATAGTCATCCACCTGGTTCTGCTTACTGGCAGTGTAGTCCCGAATCTGATGGGCCTCGATGCGGATGAAGCCACGCTCCTGGGCCCGGCCCAGAATGCTTTCAGAAAGCACATCCCCCAGAGCATCCGGAAAAAGGGTCAGAATATCAATTCTCATCGCTGCGCATTCCCTCAATGACATTTACATGCATCCGGTTTGCATCCAGATCGGTGGAGAGAACGAAAGCCTTTACGGCAGGGATCATGTATTCGTGCTCACCCCGAACCACATAAACCTGATTGCCGGGATAGTCCAGCACATCCTCAATCTTCCCCAAAAGGGTATCCTGAGCGTATACGTCCACACCAATGAGTTCCGCGCCGAAAATCACATCGTCCGAGATGTCCTCCCGGTACAGCTCCACGATTTTACCACGCATGGCCTGGGCTGCCTCCATGGTATCAATTCCGGCAACCTTCAGAAGATTACAGGTTTTCTGTACCCGGCAGTTTTCGATTTTATATTCCTTACCGTCAATGCAGCAGCGTTCAAAATCGCACAGATCCTCCGGTGAATCCAGCCAGGTTAAAATTTTCATTTCGCCCCGGACCCCGTGGGTGGTGACAATTTCACCGGCTTCAATAAATGGGAGTTTCATTGAAAACAGCTCCTTTTATATAAATAACAGAATCATTTCTGCAAAATGCACATATAAAACGAAAATGCGTGACGAAAAACGCCACGCATAGCCGTTTAATCCACGATTTCGACCGTGACCTTCTCGCCGGTGCGCTGGGCAACAGTCTTGATAATGGTTCGGATTTCTTTCGCAATCCGTCCCTGGCGGCCGATCACTTTGCCCATGTCCCCTTCGGCAACATGGAGCTCCAGTACTTTTCCCTCTTCATCGGTCACTTCTTCCACGGTGACAGCATCAGGATTGTCCACCAGGTTTTTTGCCATATACAGCAAAAGTTCCTTCATTGTGAGACTCCTTCGAGGAAATTACAGGACGCCGGCGTTCTTCAGTAGGCCGCGAACGGTATCGGTGGGCTGTGCGCCGTTCTTGATCCAGTTCTGAGCCTTCTCAGCGTCCACGGTAATGGTAGCGGGCTCGGTCAGAGGATTGTAAGTGCCAATCTCTTCGATGCAGCGGCCATCACGGGGAGAACGGGAATCGGCAACAACGATACGGTAGAAAGGAGCCTTCTTCGCGCCCATTCTTCTCAGTCTGATTTTAACCATGAGAGTTTCACCTCCATAAATAATCTTTCTTTGTTTATATCGCAAAGCAATTTGCTTTCAGCGAACAAAATTACAAACCCGGGAAACCACCAAAGCCACGCATGCGTTTCAGCTTCTTCCCCATCCCGGGAGCGGAGAACTGCTTGATCATCTTTCGCATCTGCTCAAAGGACTTGAGGAGCCGGTTCACATCCTCAACCTTCACTCCCGCACCGGCTGCGATCCGCTTTTTGCGGCTTGCGCCGATGATTTCGGGCTTCTCCCGTTCCTTGGGTGTCATGGAGAGGATGATTGCCTCCGTGTGGGCCATCGCCTTTTCATCCAGCTTCACACCCTTGAGATTAGCACCGCCGGGCATCTGGGCCAGCAGCTCTTCCATGGAACCCATGGACTTCATTTGAACCATCTGATCGTAGAAGTCCTGGAGCGTGAAGCGGTTGGATTTCAGCTTCTCCTCCATTTCAGCAGCCTTCTTGGCATCGTAAGCCTTTTCGGCCTTCTCAATCAGGGTAAGCACATCACCCATACCGAGAATCCGGCTGGCCATCCGATCGGGGTGGAAGGGCTCAATGTCCTCCAGCTTCTCGCCGATGCCTGAGAACTTGATGGGTTTGCCGGTGACGGCACGAACGGAAAGGGCCGCGCCGCCTCTGGCATCGCCGTCCAGCTTGGACAGCATCACAGAGTCGATATCCAACCATTCATTAAAAGTCTGGGCGGCATTCACTGCGTCCTGACCGGTCATCGCATCAACCACCAACATGATTTCGTTGGGCTTGACGGCGGCTTTGATGTTTTTCAGCTCTTCCATAAGCTGCTCGTCCACATGCAAACGGCCGGCTGTATCCAAAAACACCATGTCGTGTCCACGCTGGCGCGCATAAAGGACTGCTTCCTTGGCGGTGTCCACCGGATTCTGCGTACCCCGGTCAAAAACGGGAATGCCCAGTTTCTCGCCGCAAACCTTTAACTGCTGAATGGCGGCAGGACGGTAGATGTCACAGGCAACCAGCAAAGGATTGTGACCCTGGCGCTTCATCAGTCCGGCCAGCTTACTGCCGTTAGTGGTTTTACCGGCGCCCTGAAGACCAACCAGCATCACAACGGTGGGGCCGTTGGGATTGAAGGTGATATGCTTGGTGTCGGAGCCCATGAGCTTAACCAGCTCTTCGTTGACGATCTTAACAATCATCTGAGCAGGGGTCAGAGATTCCAATACGTCAGCACCGATGCAGCGCTCGGTAACGGCCTTGGTAAAATCTTTGCAGACCTTGTAGCTGACGTCGGCTTCCAGCAGTGCCATGCGAATTTCACGCATGGCCTCCTTCACATCAGCCTCTTTCAGGCGGCCTTTGCCGCGAAGCTTTTTGAAGGTATTATTGATTTTTTCAGTCAAGCCTTCAAATGCCATAATTTACTCCTCAAGTTCCAGGGCAGCCTTGATAATACGGTCAGCCAGGACGGAAACGGTTTCGTCGGGATAGGATGCAAGCTGCTGCGCATCGGCGAGAATGTGACTGACAGCTTTTCGTGCTGCCATCGCTCTGCGGACACAGCCGGTTTTTTCCTCCATATTTCGCAGAAGCGCTTCCGCTCGGCTCAGATTGTCGTACACACCCTGACGGCTGACGCCCAACTCCTGGGCAATCTCGCCAAGGGAAAGATCCTGATTGTAGCGCAGATCCAGACATGACCGCTGGCGGTCTGTCAGCAAATCGCCATAGTAATCAAAAAGCAGCGTCATCTCCAGCGCTTCCATGGGTGCCTCCTGCGTGTCAAGTATTTCTGCTTGACATCCTGGGGTATTCTACACCATAAAGCAGCGTTTGTCAAGTATTTTTCCTTGACAATCATTATTTTACCCGATACCACCTGGAGAGCTCCTGGGTTTTCAGAAACCCAAGCCGCTCATAGAGCCGGACCGCTTTTTCGTTTGCAGATGCGACTTCCAGTGTGATCTGCTGCTGGGGAATCAGTGACTGCATTGCCTTGCACACCAATTCCCCTGCCCCCGGTTTCAGGGCTGCAAGGGCAGATAATTTATCCTCTTCCAGCCAGCCGATTCCAAGAGGGACGCCGGATTCGTGAATAAAATAGGCACCGCCGGATTCAAGAATCCTTGCCTCGTCCCTCGCTTCCAAGGTGGAAGCATTGTGTACACTGCTCATCTTTTGATTGTACAATTCCCTCCATCTGGAAACTGTTTGCTCCGTCACCGGAAACATGGATGGGATTTCTTCCTCGCCGATAAAAAGCGTACCGCGCATCTGCCAGATAACGGTGTGCAGGGGATACTTTTCAAGCATCTCGTGACCGGTGGCATAGATTTTTTCCGCGCCGCAGGCCGTGCAGAAACTGACGCATTCCTGCAAAAGCTGTTCCGGATCCAGGGTGCTTTGAATATGAATATAGGCCTCCTGCCGATAGGGAATTTCTTTCAGGATGAGGCTGGCAACACCATAGCTGGTGGAAAACACAGGGAAATCTTTCATAATATCTCGACACTCCTGTCTTGGTAGTACAAAAAGATTATTAGACATTTTCTATTAAAAAGATACCTGCAGTTCGGATTCAGACAGGATTTTTTGTTTCCTCCGTGTGATGATAAAGAATACACTGCACAGGATTATCTGCACGAGGGAGGAAGCTGGGGTTGCCAGACCAATACGAAACAGATTTGCCCCCGCCTGACGGCAGACAATCCAGCTGACCGGAAGGCGAACGCCGAAAGAGCCGATGATACCCTGAAGCATGACGAAGATGGTATTGCCTGCGCCGTTAAAGTAACCGATAAAGCAAAACAGGAACGAGGTGAGCAGGCAGTCGATGGCGTATGCCTTCAGATACTCTGCTGCTGCAGAAATCACGGCAGCGTCTTTGGCAAAGAGCCCCGCCAACAAATCTCCACGGAAGAAAGACAGGTATCCCATTACCGCACCAACAACCAAGGATGAAGCAATGCCGCAAAGCAGCGCCTTCTGAGCCCGTTGGGGTTTTCCTGCTCCCATATTCTGGGCCACGAAAGCAGACATGGCCTGCATGTAAGCCGAAGGGACCAGCATCACAAAGCCGCACAGCTTTTCCGCTACTCCCACGCCGGCAGAGGCAATCAGACCAAGGCTATTCACAATCGCAGTAATGGCAAGAAAAGAAATACTCACAAGCAGGTCTTGCAAAGCAATCGGAATGCCCAAAATCAGAATTTGACGAATCAGCTTTCCACTGGGACGAATGGCTCGGGCTTTTAAGGAAAAAGGCATTTCCCGGCGGCGAATGAGGAGCAGTGAAAGTGCAACGCTGACCGCTTGGGCAAATACTGTCGCAATAGCGGCGCCTGCGGTGCCCATATGGAACAGAGCGACGAATACCAAATCGCCGATGATATTCAGAACGCAGGCGATGGCTACCGTGACCAGCGGCATCACAGAGTCGCCGATGCCTCGAAAAATGCTGCCCACCAGATTGTAAGCCACAATAAAAATGGCTCCGGCGGAACAGATAGTAATATAAGAGATTGTTTTATCCAGTGCTTCCACAGGAGCCTGCATCAGCTTCGCCATGGAAGGAGCCGCAAAAACCATCAGCACAGACAGAACAACGGCCAGAACGCCAAACAGCCAGATGCCGCTGCCGACGATGTTTCCTGCGTCCTCGCGAAGCCCCTCACCGATTTTGCGGCCCACAAGCACAGTCAGTCCCATGGCAAGTCCGGTGATCACCACTGTGACGGTATGCATCACCATGGAGCCGGTGGAGACTGCTGAAACATCCGCCGAGGTACCGAACTGCCCTACTACCATCAGATCTATCGCGCCGTACATGGTTTGTAAAAGCAACGCCAGCAATACCGGCCCAACAAAACGAATCAGGGGCGCAAAAATCTTCCCTTCCGTAAAATTCTGTGTCTGCCTCATAAGTCCTCCAAACATAAAAAACCGGATAAGAACCGGGCGCTCCCAGCATCTTATCCAGCTTTGTAATGGCGATACAAGCCCTCCGATGAACGGCTTTATTGTAGCATAATCAGAGAGAATGTCAATATATCAATTCATTTTAGGAGCGGCGCCCGGTATTTCTCATGACCGAAAGACTGAACTTTTGAAAATATATTTGTGCATATTACATATAAGAAATTAGTTTTATAATATTGAAAACATTTCTTTCTTACAATTCTTATTCAAAAACGGAAATATTTCCTATTTTATGCTTGATTTCTGAATTATGATATGTATAATATCAATCGATTTAATTGCACAGGCAGAAAGGAGGTTTGTTCCATGAAGAAGATCATCTGCAAGATTGAGTTCGACACCGAGACTGCAACGCTGGTCAAGGCGTATTCTTTTGGTAAGCTGGGCGATCCTGCCGGTTATGAGGAGGATCTTTATCAGGCCCCCAACGGCATGTATTTCCTGCATGTTGGCGGCGGTGAAGCATCTCCCTACCCCACCGAGGATATTGTCCGCTTGGCAAAGACCAAGCTGAAGGCTTGGATGGAAGCACATCAGTAATTCCATAACGATAAAATCTGTCCACCCCGTTTTGCTGGGTGGACATTTTTTATATCCTGTGTTATGCTCAACGAAAGAAAGGTGGTGCCCTATGGAAAAAATATCGATCAACGTCATTGCCCGGATGCACAGCGATTTTGCCACAAAATTCGGCATTCCCCGGCAGAGCGGCCTGGTGGAGGAGCTTCGCTCCACCATTGTTTTTGAGCCGGAATATCGGAACAATGATGCACTTCGGGGAATTGAGGATTTTTCCCATCTTTGGATCATCTGGCAGTTTTCCGAAGCGGTACGGCAGGGCTGGTCACCAACCGTTCGTCCTCCACGCCTGGGTGGAAATACCAGAATGGGGGTATTTGCAACCCGCTCCCCTTTTCGTCCCAATAACCTGGGGCTGTCCTGTGTCCGACTGCTGGATGTGGAGCACACCGAGAAATACGGCACGGTACTCCATGTTGGCGGAGCGGATCTGATGGACGGAACACCGATTTTCGATATCAAACCCTATATCCCCTACAGTGACTGTAAGCCGGATGCCTCCGGTGGTTTTACTGATCAGGCGGCTGACTTTCTTCTGACTGTGGACTTTCCGGAAGAACTGCTGGGGAAGCTACCGGAGCAAAAACGAGAAGCTGCCATCGGTGTTCTTTCCCATGATCCCAGGCCCTCCTATCAGAAAAATGAGGAACGGGTTTATGGGTTGACCTTTGCAGGCTTTAACATCCGGTTCATGGTTCGGGACAAGCTTCTGACGGTTCTGGCAGTGGAGTGACATCCAGGTCCCGGTAGGGATATGCCCGCTCCCACCCGGTCTTTGCTTTTCGGATGCTGCTGCGGTGCTGAGAAAGCAGCTGATTGATTTGATATACGTCAATCCAGATTTCGCTGTTGCACTCCTTCTGGCTTTCGTCAAAGATCAACTGCATTCCGAAATGAAGATGGTTTACTTCAATGTTATTCGTATTTTCTTTATCTGAATATCCTGTTCTCCCTAGAAAACCGATCAGGTCCCCGGCGTTCACGGACTGACCGACTGTAAGCCCCGGAGCGTAAGGTTCATCTTTTTTCAAGTGGGCGTAGTAATAGTAGCGCTTCCGGTCGTGGCTGCGGATGCCAACCCGCCATCCGCCGTACCGGTTCCACCCCAACGCTTCCACGACACCCCCTTCCACGGCAACGATGGGAGTTCCTTCACTGCCCATCATATCATTCCCCAGGTGTTTTCGTTTGAAACCGTAGGACCGGCTGGCACCGAAATCGTCGTAATGGGTGTAGTAATACCCTTCTGCAATGGGCGAAAAGACCTTCAGACCATATCTGGAAATCCACTGCCCATCCTTTTCGATGGCATAACTACCAAGGAATCCCCCCAGCACAGCGGAATACGCCTCCTGATAATAGCGAAAATACTGATTCTCTTCTCCCAAAAGTTCCTGTGCAGATTTATCCCCCTTCAAATCCGCAGCAGCCTTTCGGACGGAATCCAGTCCGCACTTTCCGCCTGTCCGGCAAGAGGCAACAGCGAGAATATCAATCCAGTTCAGATGCTTTTCCTGGTCAAAGGTTTGGATATCCACATTCATCGCGTATTTCATGGATTCATAAGGAACGTCGAAGTCCACCCATTTGATTGGATCTGCCGATACCGGAAGGAGGAACGCCCCGCAGATTGTGATCAATAACAGCAAACGCTTCATCCCCTCACCTCTTCGGTTAGGATATGAAGCGTTTTCCGTTTTATTCGACTTTTTTATTCCAAATCCCGGACAATGTCCTTTGCAATCCGGTAAATATCTTCCATGGTATTCAGGGAAGAAATCTGATTTTTGTAATAACTGCTGTGGGAAACACCCCGTAAGTACCACGCAAAGTGCTTTCTGGCCTCCAGACAGGCAATGTGCTCGCCGTGGTCCTGTTCTGAAAGCTGGAATTGCTCCACAGCAACAGCGATGCGGTCTTTCAGGGGTGGTCTTGGCGTAACCGGATTTCCGGAAAGCGCCTGGGATACCTCCTGGAAAATCCAGGGATCGCCAAAACAGCTGCGGCCAATCATCATCCCGTCGGCACCCGTCCACTTCTGGCATCGGAGGGCTGCTTCTGCGCCGGTGATATCTCCGTTTGCAATGACCGGAATGGAAAGCCGCTCCTTTACCTTGCGGATGGTATCCCAGTCAGCGACACCGGTATAGAGCATACTCCGGGTACGTCCGTGAACGGTGACCATCGATGCACCGTTATCCTCCATCCGCTTGGTAAAATCCAGGACGTTCATGCTGCCCTTGTCCCAACCCAGGCGGCATTTCACTGTGACGGGAACTTCCACTGCTTTGGAAACTGCCGCAACGATCTGCCCTGCCAGCTCCGGGGTACGCATCAGCCCGCACCCATCTCCGGAGTTTGCAATTTTGGGCATGGGGCAGCCCATGTTGATGTCGATAAAATCGCAGCCGGAGATTTCCAGCGCCAACCTGGCACCCTCTGCCATGGTCTGAGGATCGTTGCCAAAAATCTGGGCACCGCAGATGCTGCCCTCGTTTTTCCGAAGAAGCTTTGCGCTTTTTTTGTCCCTGTACACCAGTGCTCTGGAGGATACCATTTCCGTCACCGTAACACCCGCGCCCAGTTTTGCGCAGACGGTACGAAAAGCCCAGTCCGTTACCCCTGCCATGGGAGCAAGGAAGAGCGGGTTCTCTATCTGAATTGTTCCAATTTGCATGGTTTTCTCTCTTTCAATTTCATTATAGCAGGCAGGTTCCCAGCCAAATCAGTCCGGTAGCCAAAGCGCCGATTGCAGCCCAGAAGGCACCGTAGTAATATAGTTTTCGCTTTCTGGGGAGCTGTTCCCCCAGGCGGATCGCCTGCTCCGCTTCTTTCATCAGCGCCTCGTCTGTAACACCGTTCTGCGCGGCATCCTCTTTCAAAATGAAGATTGCCTGTTCAAAAAGCTTGGGGTCCGGGGAATGGACCACAATCACCTGCCGGGAAATCCCTTTAACCATATTTCTGGCCTCCTTTTCTAAGGCATCACCACATAAGGGGGCAAGGAGATTCGGCGAGAGAATTGGGCCCGAGCGAAGGTATGGAAAATGCGGGAATA